>JALWVW010000278.1 GCA_027079365.1 Campylobacteraceae bacterium
TCGAGGCCCGAGCCAAAGGCCGGATGAGCCAGCCCACCAGCTTGCAGGCCACGCCCGCCACAACTTTCGTCGCCGGGCCACGCCCCAGCTCAACGCGGCCAGGGCAAAATACGAAACAACCTCCCCCTGCCACAGGGCGCCCCACGGGCAACCTGCCTGGAGCGAGAAGCTAACGATGAGCGTCAGGGGCGGGCGGTGATTCCGACCCACGCCCACAGACCAGACGACCGCCTGACCACGCGACTAACTGACTTAAACCGTGGGCGGGAGCCCATCCACTTGCACGCCGATGTTAGCATGCCGGGGGATGAAAGAACGATGGTGGGGCCAGCACGATGCTCGGCCAGCGCTGTCAAGCTGCAGCCAACGGGCCGACGTCGGGCCTGTACCTCCACGGCATTCTACCACGCTGCCGATGGATGCGCCACCGCCAGCCGGGCCAACGTCGATCCAGACCTTGAAGCGTCTCCCAGACCTTCAAGGTCTCGGTGTGCGGCCGCGGAGGTCGTCTATGACAAAGGCTCATCGTACGGAGGACAGCGTGCTGAGAAATTCGCACGCACGGTTTGGGAACGGCAGCGGGGGTCGCGAGGCCCCCAATTAGCCTGCTCTGGGGAAAAAACGGCGGAGCTAGCACAATGCTCGGGGCGTATGTGCTCCCGGCCTCCTACTTATTATCGGACAGAAAGGAACTTACCACCACATCCAATGGTTGTAAAGACCTACTCAGCTCTAATAACGTTCCCCCTTTCTTATATACTGAGTCTATGAGGATTTGTTCCGAAAGGTGCTCATCAAATAACGTATTTTCAACGATTTCTTTAGGATTTCCAGGAAGACGATACCGTAATTTAATGTACTCTTTGCCATATCTGCGGCGGAATTCTTTTACTTGGCTTACATCCAAAACCCTGCCATCGGCAACCAAAGCGATACCATCAGCTAATTTTTCCACAAAACCCATATCATGAGAAGCAAATAGAATTGTTTTCCCCTTTGCCTTGAAATCAATCAGGATTTTCAGTGTTTCCTGGACGCCAAGAACATCAAGTCCCAATGTAGGTTCATCTAAAATGATGATCGGAGCGTTGCTGGCCAGAGCAAGAGCCAGTCCGGCTCTTTGTTGCATGCCACGTGAATATCGGCGAATTGGCTCCGTAGCCCGCTTCAGCAGGTCAAACTGTTCGAGAATATCTGAAATCATCTTTTGGTTCCACTCTGCTTTCCACAATGTAAACCAATAATGTGCATTCTCCCAAAGTGTCCATCGCTTATTCAGAAAGGGTGATTCTGGAACAAAACGGATGTCTTGCGTAACTCTTTCGGGATATAAGGAAGGATTTACGCCCAATACCGACACCACCCCTTTTGTGGGCAGCAGTATCCCCAAGACAATACGAATAAAGGTGGTCTTTCCTGCACCATTGGGACCGAGAATGCCAAGGGTTTCACCAGCTTCGACAGAAAGAGAAAAATCCTTGAGTGCTTCTATAGGAGGCCTTGTAGGGTATATCTTTACAAGGCGTTTGGCTTCAATCACAGTTGTCATATGCGGTCTACTCCTTTTCCTAATCTATATTGATCATAAGCCCATTGGAAAATATATTTAGTAGCAATCCACCAAAATGCTACGCCAATGGAACCATACAGGATGGCGAAAGGCATTCCGTTTCCGGAGAGCATATCCAGGGATGCCGAAAATGGAAATACAACCCATATCCAAGGGCTACCAGTGGGAAGAATAAGGAATAGAACAAAAGCGGACATTATCAATTGTGAAAGTTGGTTAGCAAAAATGAACTTCATGCCAATTGCAATGCCTAGCCTAACACTGGGGATAACAAAAATAAATAGTAGCGTAAGTCCCGCAATGCTACTTAATCCATGAAACTCTGGCCTGGTAATGAACAACGCAACAATAATTGCAAGAAGATTGCCAAACATGGTAGCCCATGAATCGCCCAAAAATTCGCCAAACAAAGCATTAATCCCCATGGGAGAAGCAAGGAAAGCACTGGCCTCGCTACTGTCCTGGAGTGTGAAGTAAGTGAGTTGCATTGCCCCACCCAATGGATAAGCAATCATATTAAAAACAAGAAATGGGTAAAAGATACTTTCCGGATTACCGTTAAAAATTCGGACTACCGCATAAACTGCTAAAAAGCTCGTCAGACCCAAAGCTGGAAGTATGAAAAATTGAACGCCATATCTCGCTTGGCGAAGTATGGCTGAAAGCGTGTAATAAGAATACAACAAACTTAATTTGAGGATCGATTTCATTATTTCAACTTTTTTTAGACTTCAGCATTATGCAAACTTCTTCAAATGTCTGTACTCGTGGATTTGATTTTTTAATGAATTGTTAAAGAACAGCCTGCCCCATGCCCGATGGCATGACTGTGTCCATGGACAGGCTGTTCCTTGTCATGTGTTATCAGGATTACATCACTTCTGAACTAATCATTGCCAATACCGGTTGCGTAGTGGTACAGCAAAAAAACGATTCCATCACGCTCTTTTAGGACACTTGTCATCCTCAAAATAAGACGGAACTTCTTCGAGTTGCTGCACGAGTTTCTTCACATCAAGTGCTTCGACATTCAAACTTTTGATTTCTACGTTCTGATGTTTCATCTTGAACCTCCGGTTGAGTGATAGTTATTTTATCTCGTCTATGCGAGGACACAGCCTAAGCTATATTTATCCTTTGAAACTCAAGGATTTTCTTGGAATCATATAATAGTGATCACGGATAAGGTAAATCTGACAGATGAACAGGGTAAATCGCAGGCTTACAAAACGCATTGGCCTTAAGCGTCATTAGTAAGCAGAAAGTTTGGATTTACCGTAATTCGAAAAATCGTCAATCTTTGATATTTCGAACAGCCATAGCCATCAGATGCATAGTCCGGTTTGGTGGGGCTTGCTCGTTACATTATTTTCATATTCTTGGAAAGCGTTGACAGCAGCCCTTCGAAATTCGTTTGCAAAACCATCGCAGAAATTCTGCTTAAAACTAATTCCATTGTCGTAAGTTCCAGCATGTCTGGCGGCTTTGACTGCACATCCACCGCCGCAATAAAGCGCATAGGGACATCGTTTGCATTGAGGATTAACGACAACAGTTCGATTCTGCCACATTTTAAGGAGTGGTGAAAATTTGAGATTTTTATCTTGTGATATGTAGCCAATGCGAAAGCGCTTATCGCCAGCATGCTCCCAGCAAGAGTATATATCTCCAAATGAATCAAAAATATACATGCCGGTGTGTGCTTTACAATAACTGCTTCGGAAATTGGGAAACGTTTTATTATTAAAAATGGATCGCACCTGATTCATTAATCCATGATGCGGATAATCAATAACTTGCATTTCCGGATATTCTTTTCGGAGATTCATAATAGATCGCTCAAGTTCTCCCGAGGATAAACCAAATTTAGGATTAGTCGTTGAGTTGATCGCATCAACAGTTGCTGAGTACGCCGAAAAATTGCTGTATTGATCCCATCCACGTTGAGTTATTTCTTTTGCCAGTTTTTGTAGGTGGTCAATATTAGTTTTATCAACATTCACCCTTAACCGAATGACTACTCCTTTTTTTAATGCAAGTGAAATATTGGACGCTATCTGTTCAAAAGAACCTTCGCCGTTTGGATAAAACCGACGCATGTCATGCACTTGTGGTGGGCCATCGAGTGTTATTTGTAAAGTCGAAATTTGATTTGGCCCCAGTACGTCTTCATAATACTTTAAGTTCGTGCCATTTGTGACTGCCCAAAAAGAAGTATTCACGTCTTGATTGTGAGCCTTTTGCACTATGTATTGAATAACAGATTTATTGTCTTTTAACAGCGGCTCTCCTCCATAAAATCCAATCTCACGAGGTATACTACTATCTTCGAAGTTAGACAGATGGCGTTCCTCGAGTTTATCCATTGCCAGAAATATATGATCAATCATTTCCGTTGACATACGATGGATTAGATATTTGTACTGAGAATTATCACGCATATAAGATTGATAGCAATACGGACAGCGTAGATTACAATCATAATTTGGGACGATGATAAAACTCGGAGGTCTGGAAAGATGTTTTTTATGAATGATATTGACAAGTTGGGTGAAATACTCCTGTTCCTCCTCGATGGTCATCTGTGTTAGGTATCCACGACGGGTAAGGATATTTATTGTATTCTCCGAGGGGGGAGCAACTTTTCCGAAACGCTGCCTTTTTGTTTGAGCTTTGGAAAGAGCTTTTAAG
>JALWVW010000279.1 GCA_027079365.1 Campylobacteraceae bacterium
TGTAGAAGGCCTGATAGAGATAGAATTTGTCCTGAGGGATCATCACCTGTACCAGAGAGATATCCTCCGGTACCCGGTAGTCACTCAGGTGCGGATTCATATCAAAGAAGTCACTTACCTTCATCTGGAGCATCTCGGCAAACTTGAGCAGGTTGGCGCCACCAGCGACATTGACCAGTATCTTGCCGTCGATGATCTCCCGCTTGATCTCCTTGGTTTCAGGGGTCTCTGCCTTGACAATATGCTCGCCCATCATAGAGAGCAGGATGATCTTTTTGAGATAGGTACGGGTCTCAGGGGGGATATAATGAAGCTTGCTGTCCATCAGTGTCGCAAAATCATCCGTACCTGCACGCTTGATCGCCCGTGCCACTCTGCCCTCACCACAGTTGTAGGACATCATCACCAGATACCATTTGCCAAACTGTTTGTAGAGTGTCTGAATATACTTCATCGCTGCATTGGTAGAGGCCAGAGGATCATAACGCTCATCGATATTTTTATTGACTTTGAGCCCAAAGCGCTGTGCGGTAGCAGACATAAACTGCCAAAGTCCTGCTGCCTGTGCAGGTGATTTGGCATTGGACTGAAAGCCTGATTCGGTCATGGAGAGAT
The DNA here is from genome assembly GCA_027079365.1 of Campylobacteraceae bacterium. Taxonomy (GTDB): domain Bacteria; phylum Campylobacterota; class Campylobacteria; order Campylobacterales; family Sulfurovaceae; genus JAAXPZ01. The sequence goes on from JALWVW010000279.1 coordinate 616, forward strand.
AGACAAAGAGGTGACTCAGTCCGTCCTTGACAAGTAGCTCTTCAAACATCGGCATATAGTCTTTGCCACGCTGTACTGAGTTGCGGTAGAAGCGCTGGAACTTCGCCTCATTTTTCGCCACGAAATGCTCAAACTGCGGCTCAAACACATAGGTCTCATCGATATCAAACTCTTTGAGGACATAGGAGTAGCTCGGGTACTTTTGCGGGATATTGATCGCAGAGAGCAACAGTGTGCAGAGCAAAAAGAGAGAAAGAAGTTTTCGTATCATAGATGAAATAACGTTTTGCAGTTTAGGGTTGTGCACTGCATGATCTCCTCTATGCTGGCCTGACTGAGCTCAGCCATCTTTTCTACGACCAATGCACAATAAGCCGGCTCATTTCTCTCTCCTCTGTGTGGATGTGGTGTCAGATAGGGGCCATCCGTCTCAATCAGCAATCGATCCATGGGGATACGGGGATAGACCTCGAC
>JALWVW010000280.1 GCA_027079365.1 Campylobacteraceae bacterium
ATCACTCAGCCTGGCACCTGTATGCCTCAAATCCTCTTTGGAGATTTTCATAATAGCCACCCTGGCATCTTCTCTCAATTGCAAGGAGTTGATTGCAACACCTAGTATCCTGAGTGACGCCAGTGAACGACGATGCATCATTTTCTCTGTCATTTCGGTGACATCCACCCCCAATGCAACAAGTTTACCAGCAAAATAAAATACCGCTCCGGACATATTGCTCGTCGTAAAATTACGGGTATCAGACACCAGCGCCGCATAAAAAGCGATTGCGCTCTCTCGGGAGACAGAATAGAGTCTCTCCAAGAGCTTGAAAGCCACTTCCGAACTTGACACAGCCTCTGTATCCACAATATTGAGTATACCATACTGGCTATTGGTGCTATGGTGGTCAATATTAATAATCTCTCTATCTTCAAGCACAAACCCCAATCTATCGAGACTGCCACAATCACAAGCAATGATCAGAGAATCAGCAAAATCCATCTTCTGTTTGATCCTGCCAAAATAAGGCAGAAAATCCAGGTGGCGAGGAATATCTTCTGTCGCATTGACTACCTCTACCTGAAATCGCTGTTCTCTCAGGCAAGCATAGATTCCCAGTGCCGTACCAATCGCATCCGGGTCAGGATTCACATGAGAGAGAATCGTAATCTTTTGATACTTCCCCAAAAGATCTTGAAATGTGATGGCGTGGTGATCCATTTTGCTCACCAACTATCCCTCTACACGCATAGAGAGGTCGATCCAGTTGGCTTGATGAATGATGCTGCCCGAACTGATTGCATCTACGCCTGTTTCAGCTATCTGAGAAATCGTACCCAATGTCACATTGCCACTGGCCTCTATCAGGATATGAGAATGATGTGCATTGCGATATTGCACGACCTCAGCTGTCTCTTCCAGTGTCATGTTGTCACACATAATGATATCTGCACCTGCACCCATCGCCTCCTGTGCCATCTCAAGGCTTTCGCACTCTACCTCTACATTCGCGGTGAAAGGAATCTTCAGGCGTACCTCCTGCATAAATACAGCGAGATCCTCAATGGTCTTGAGATGGGTATCCTTGAGCATGAGGCAGTCATCCAGCCCCATACGATGGTTGAGACCACCTCCACAGCGTACCGCATACTTTTCTAGCTCACGCAACAGAGGTCTGGTTTTTCTAGTGTCAAGCAGCTTCACACCTGTTCCTCTGATAGCTTCCACATATTGGGCAGTCAATGTCGCGATAGAACTGGTATGCAAAACGATATCCAGTATAGAGCGCTCCAGTGAGAGAATCACACGCGAATCTCCCTTGATCTGCACTAACCGCTCCCCCCTATTAAAATGGTCACCGTCACATTTCTTCCACTCAAATGAGATATCATACATTTTTGCCAGCACATCGATATACTCCCTTCCTGCGAATACCCCTTTGCTTTTGGCTATGATATAGGCTTTGATAGGTTTGCTTTCACTCACACGGGCAAAAAGGTCTCCTCTGCCTATATCTTCTGCAATCATCTCTTTAAGAAAGTTTTCTTTTAGCATCTGGGCTCCCCTCTTAGCTACTTTCCATCATGCGCTCAAGCGCCAAAGAAGCATGATAAGCGATATGCTCTTCTACCAGCACCTCATTGATAGGTGCTCCCTCTTCGATCGACTTAAGTACGAGATAGAGATCCTCCAGTGTCGTCTCATTCATGGTAGGACATTCGGGCTTGGTCGAAGAGAGGATAAAAGTATTGTTGGGTCGGAGACGGTTGACCAGATTATACTCTGTGCCCACTGCCACCTTCTGCTCAGGGTCAAGCTCAGTGATATACTTGATCAACTGAGAAGTAGAGCCAGAGAAGTCCGCCGCATCCACGATCACAGGATCACACTCTGGATGTACAGCGATCTTGATATCAGGATAACGCTCACGATAGAAGTGGATGTCCTCCAGCGTAAAGTACTGGTGTACTGAGCAGAAACCGTTAAAGCAGATAATATCTGCCTCTTTGGGATTACACTCCCCTTCACCGATCACACAAGACTTGAGCCCCATACTGTTGGCAAAATTCTGCCCCAGGCAGCGGTCAGGTACAAAAAGTATCTTCTTGCCACTTTCCAGCCCTTTCTCTATAATCCTAAATGCATTAGAAGAAGTACAGACCAACCCACCCATTTCACCTACTTTGGCTTTGACCGCTGCATCTGAGTTGATATAGGTAATAGGCAAGATTGCCTCTCTGGGGACACCATGCTCCTCCATATACTTGACACTGTCATCAAAATAGACTGCATCTATCATACGCGCCATGGCACAGCAAGCCACCTTGGGCATCAGTACCCGTTTATGTGGCGCCAAAATCTTCACACTCTGACCCATAAAACCTACTCCACAGAACACGATCCACTTGCTATCTACCTCACGAGACTTCTTGGCAAGTTCCAGACTGTCACCTACAATATCGCCCATCTCAAAGACCTCGTCTCGCTGATAATAGTGTGCTACCACGGTCACATCCAGTATCCCTTTTAGTCGCTTTATCTCTTTTTTATAGTCAATAGCCATTGTTAAATTCATCTCCTCATCATATATCGCTGTAATAATTATTGGCTATTTTATCCAAATTCGGTTAAAATTGCACGACAAGGAAAAATATGGAACTTTTTAATCAAAACATCTTACTTTATCTGGCAGCCTATCTTCTGTCGGGGATTCCCTTTGGGTATCTTCTGGCAAAAAAGTTTGCCGGTGTTGATATCAAACAGGCAGGCAGTGGCAATATTGGTGCAACCAATGTACTCAGGGTTGTCAAGAAAACAGACCCCAAGTTGGGAAAGAAGCTGGGCGCAGCCACACTCTTTCTGGATGCTATCAAGGGTATTGTTGTTATTCTCATCGCCAGAGCGCTGGGTGCCCCCGAAGGTGTGCTCTGGACACTTGCGGTTCTGGCTGTAATGGGACACTGCTTCTCTGCTTTTTTGTTCTTTGAGGGAGGCAAGGGCGTGGCCACAGGTTTTGGTGTACTTCTGATCATGATGCCTATACCAGCTTTGATCGCAATTGCAAGCTGGTTGGTGGCAAGCAAAGGGCTTAAAATCGTCTCTGTCTCTTCTCTTATTGGGCTGGTAGCTTTTCTCATTGCAAGCTATCTACTCTACCCGGAAGTACCAGGCATCTCCACCCATGCACCTATCTGGATCATCGCCTTCATTATCTTCTATAAGCATATCCCCAATCTCGTCAGACTTTTTCACCACGAGGAGACAACAGTCATATGAAAATCCATATAGAAAGACTGGAGATATTTTGTATCATAGGGGTATTGGATTTTGAGCGAGAGAGCCATCAAAGAGTGCTGCTCGATCTTGAAATAGAATACTACTACGAGAAGGGAACTTTTCTAGACTACAGCAAAATCGCAAGAGAACTAGAAACACATCTCAAAAAGGAGAAATACCTCCTGCTGGAAGAGGCGCTGCTAGGTATTAAAAAAACACTTTTTGCAAAATTTCCTGCAATAGATACACTTCATATCAAACTCTCAAAACCAGATATTCTACCCCAGTGTTCCGTAGGCCTGTCCGGAAAATGGGTCAATCCAAAGGCAAAAGATACCCTTAAGCCGGAATAGCAATAGAATTACCACATATCTCACTGATGCTTGGCTCATAGGCGTTTTCAGGGAATTTGGGGTTCACCCACAGATGAAATGTCGTGGGTCAATGCTATGTGAGAGATTGATGATCTCTATTGCATATTCCAGGCTAGTACACCTCGATAATAGCATAGCCATCTCTATCTTTGATATAAAGACTCGAACCACTATCACCTCTATCATACTGGCTAATATCACCTCCAACAATAACCTGAGTACCCTTGCCAACCCAAGTAAAAAGTTTTTTTGCGAATCTTCTCTGCAGTCGAATGCAGCCATGAGAGGCCGGATGTCTGGGGACATATCCCTGATGCATGGCCACACCATCCCAGGTCAGTCTCATCATGTAAGGCATTTTCGCCCCTCCATTTGGCTGCGGGTAGAGATTCGAAAGATGCATGCGCTCTTTTTGCAATATTTTGAAACTGCCTATGGGTGTCTCATAGCCACTTTTTCCCGAAGAAATACGTCCCTCAAAAAGTGTTGCTCCATTTTCAATAGCATAGGCTTTTTGCAGAGAAAGGTCTATAAAAACCTCCTTTTCAGCCAACAATGTCAGTGGGGCAATCAGTATCAGAAAAATACAAATATATCTGTTGCTTGCACCATGCTTCAT
>JALWVW010000281.1 GCA_027079365.1 Campylobacteraceae bacterium
AGAAAGGAGCAAAGTCCATGCTTCGTATGGTGCTCTTCTCATGGGCACCTGCGCTGGCATCATCCAAATGGAGTCCTCCTTTCATTGCATCGATCATGGGCTGTGTGACAGGTTTGTCTATTTTGATATTGTAGGTTCTTGGCAGGTCACTGGTCATAAGTGCTTCTGCCACCTCTGGCGCATCTGTCAGGAGCAAAAGTCCCTCCGAGGCATAGTCCAGCCTTCCCAGTGGTACAAAGTGTCTGTATTTACCCGGCAGCTTATGGTAGATGGTGGCTCTGCCTCTGTCATCTTTTTTGGTGACAAGGACGCCTTTGGGTTTGTTGTAGACGACCATGGTGACCTCCCCCTGCTTTTTTTGCTTGACAGGATGGTTTTTGATGGAGACCTGGTCACCCTCTTGTACTTCGTAGCCAAACTCGTGTGTAGTCTGTCTGTTTACTTTGACTTCCCCAGCTTCGATGAGTCTGTCTGCTTCTCTGCGAGAGTATTTGCTGTTGTGGGAGATAAATTTATTGAGTCTCATAAGAATCCGATCGGGTATGGGTTATAGGTGTTTTAAAAGATATTATATCAAAAGTCTGATCGAATAGTACCATGCCTATTCGATCTGTAGGGATTAGCTTGCTAGGAAGACATTGACCATGATCACAGGATAGAGCTTTTTGATGCGAACCACATGCTTGCGGATGGCACCTCTGATATCCTCTTCGATCTTTTTGGCATTGGCATTGCCCTCTATCTTAGCAGAGAGGAGATAGGTTTCGATAAGGTGCTCTATCTCTTTTTCAAACTTCTTGTCATCCTTGTTGGCGATGATACCAAAGGTAGAAATAGCTGGTTTGCCTATGACTTTGCCTGTTTTGGTGGAGAGTTGCATGCTGACAGTGACGATACCATCAGTAGCGAGCTTCTGTCTGTCTTCGACGACATCATTAAAGATCTCGTTGTTGTTCATATTGTCGATATAGCGTTTGCCTGTTTTGACTGCTTTGACCTTTTTGATAAACTTTGGTGTGATCTCCACTTGGTCACCATCACTCATCAGGAGCATATTGCGGGCATCTACACCACAGGCAGCAGC
>JALWVW010000282.1 GCA_027079365.1 Campylobacteraceae bacterium
CTGTGGTCGTGGTCGGATCGGTACCCTCGGTCTGAGTGGCACCGGCAGGGTAATCAGGATCGTTCTCGTCAATATTGGTCGTGGTTGCTCCAGGAGGAACTATAGCTGTATAGTTGCCATTGGCATCCGTACTGATGGTCTGCGTGGCTCCGTTACTGTCCGTAACAACTACATCTACATTGGCAAGGTTAGGCTCACCGGCATCCTGGGTTCCGTTACCGTTGGAATCGGTATAGAGATGACCGTTAATGGTGGCGGGTACATAAAGCCCGTCATTCTCAGTGAAGGTATTGGCCCCGGCTACCGCTGTGGTCGTGGTCGGATCGGTACCCTCGGTCTGAGTGGCACCGGCAGGGTAATCAGGATCGTTCTCGTCAATATTGGTCGTGGTTGCTCCAGGAGGAACTATAGCTGTATAGTTGCCATTGGCATCTGTGCTGATGGTCTGCGTGGCTCCGTTACTGTCCGTAACAACTACATCTACATTGGCAAGATCTGGCTCGCCGGCATCCTGGGTTCCGTTACCGTTGGAATCGGTATAGAGATGACCGTTAATGGTGGCGGGTACATAAAGCCCGTCATTCTCCGTGAAGGTATTGGCCCCGGCCACCGCTGTGGTCGTGGTCGGATCGGTACCCTCGGTCTGAGTGGCGCCGGTCGGGTAATCAGGATCGTTCTCATCGATATTAGTGGTGGTAGCTCCAGGAGGAACTATAGCTGTATAGTTACCATTGGCATCTGTGCTGATGGTCTGCGTGGCTCCGTTACTGTCGGTAACAACTACATCTACATTGGCAAGGTTAGGCTCACCGGCATCCTGGGTTCCGTTACCGTTGGTATCGGTATAGAGATGACCGTTAATGGTGGCGGGTACATAGAGCCCGTCATTCTCAGTGAAGGTATTGGCCCCGGCTACCGCTGTGGTCGTGGTCGGATCGGTACCCTCGGTCTGAGTAGCGCCGGTCGGGTAATCAGGATCGTTCTCATCGATATTAGTGGTGGTAGCTCCAGGAGGAACTATAGCTGTATAGTTACCATTGGCATCTGTGCTGATGGTCTGCGTGGCTCCGTTACTGTCGGTAA
>JALWVW010000283.1:0-242 GCA_027079365.1 Campylobacteraceae bacterium
GATCGATCAGCATGCCAGTACCTGCTGGTACCATGCGCATACGCACGGACAGACAGGAAGACAGGTTTTTATGGGGCTGGCGGGATTATTTGTCATCGATGATGAGGCGTCCAGTAGCTTGGATATCTCTCATGCGTATGGCGTGGATGATATTCCTCTGATCATACAAGACCGTAGGTTTTTCTCCGACGGGCAATTGATGTATAAGCAGGGGATGCATGATACGATGATGGGTGTGACAG
>JALWVW010000283.1:252-1079 GCA_027079365.1 Campylobacteraceae bacterium
GTGCAGCAAGGAGACAAGGTGCAGATCAATGTCAAAAACAGTCTGGGCGAACTTACCACACTGCACTGGCATGGTCTCAAGGTCAGAGGAGACAGTGATGGCGGGCCCCACAGCAAGATCCCTGCAGGGACAAGCTGGCGCGCAGATATGGTGATCGATCAGCATGCCAGTACCTGCTGGTACCATGCGCATACGCACGGACAGACAGGAAGACAGGTTTTTATGGGGCTGGCGGGATTATTTGTCATCGATGATGAGGCGTCCAGTAGCTTGGATATCCCTCATGCGTATGGCGTGGATGATATTCCTCTGATCATACAAGACCGTAGGTTTTTCTCCGACGGGCAATTGATGTATAAGCAGGGGATGCATGATACGATGATGGGTGTGACAGGCGATGTGCGTTTGGTCAATGGTGTGATTGATCCTGTGGTAGAAGTGGATCCGACACTGGTGCGCTTCAGGATACTCAATGGCTCCAACGCGCGTATCTACAACCTGATGTTTGACGGTGGGTATGCCTTTCATCAGATTGCCAGTGATTCCAGTCTGCTGCCTGAACCAGTCTCCTTGAAAAACTTTATACTCGCCACTGGAGAGCGTGCAGAGATCGTCATGGATTTCAGTGCTATGGCAGGCAAAACAGTATATTTGGGAGACGGTATGGACAAAAGAAGGCTGCTTAAAATCAAAGTAAGAAATAGTGAGCCAGTCAGCAAGTCATTACCAAAAAAGCTTGTGAAGATCGATGACTATGTTGGCGCAAAAGCGGTCAACAAGCGCTCTTTTACGCTCAATATGTCTATGGGATTTTTGGGTATCAATGA
>JALWVW010000284.1 GCA_027079365.1 Campylobacteraceae bacterium
AGGCGTGATCTGATGATCAAGGCTTATGAGCATACAGCAGCCTATGATGCGATGATCGCCAACTATATGAATGATAGATTCAATGATGGTTTTGGTGCTTATCGGTTTATCTCTGGTAAAAAGTCTTCCCAGACACGCTATGGAGAAAATCCACATCAGCAGGGTGCGTTGTATGAGTTTGATGATCATTTCACAAAGTACTTTAAGCAGCTAAAGGGTGAAGCCTCTTTCAACAATATCAATGATGTCAATGGGGCACTGAAGATCGCGTCCAGCTTTGGTGAAGCCAATGCAGTCTGTATTGTAAAGCATGGTAATCCCTGCGGCTTTGCACTCAAAGAGACACTGCTTGATGCCTATGTGGAAGCACTCAAATGTGATCCTGTCTCTGCTTTTGGCGGTGTGGTAGCTGTCAATGGTGTGGTAGACGCACTATTGGCTGAGAAGATGAATGAGATCTTTCTCGAGGTGGTCATGGCAGCAGATTTTACGCCTGAAGCACTGGAGGTCTTTGGGAAGAAAAAGCGTCTGAAGCTTTTCTCACAAGGTGGCAGCAAACTGGTCATGGCAAAAGACCCCCATGATTTCAAACATGTAGATGGTGGATTTGTGTATCAGAACAGTGATGCAGTCTATGATGATGAGGTGCATAAAGCTGAACAGAAATCAAAGCTTGGCGCCACTGTCGAAGAGATCAAAGACCTAGAGATCGCATGGAAAGTAGCTGCTTTGACCAAATCCAACTGTGTCGTCTATGTCAAGGATGCGGCCATGGTAGCTGTAGGCATGGGAATGACCAGCCGCGTGGATGCAGCGCAGTGTGCCCTCAAAAAGGCCAAAGAGATGGGGCTGGATGTGAGTGGCGCTGCGATGGCATCTGAGGCATTCTTCCCCTTCCGAGACAGTATAGATGCTGCAGCAGAGGCAGAGGTCAAAGCGATCATTGAGCCAGGAGGCAGTATCCGGGATGATGAAGTGATCGAAGCAGCCGATGCGCATGGCATTGCACTCTATTTTACAGGGAAACGGCACTTTTTACACTAAACTTGATTGACATTGACTCAAGGTTTATGCTATA
>JALWVW010000285.1 GCA_027079365.1 Campylobacteraceae bacterium
CCTGTACCGCAAGCCAATGTCTCATCTTCAACCCCTCGCTCATAAGTACGCACCTTCATCCCCTCTTCTTCAAGGCAGTAGATATTGACATTGGCATCATACTTCTGCCTGAGTGCCCTTGCCTGCGCTATGTCAAAATCACTGACACCCTCTCTCTGGCTGACCAGGTGTGGTACACCGGTATCAATCAGCCACCAGACATGCCCCTCCTCCTCTATCAGCTGCTGGATGATCTTGGGCTGAGGCATATCGGTGACGACATAGGTGCCGTTGACCTCTGCACGGATCAGGCCAGCACCAGTCAAAAACTCGGCATGATGATTAAGCGAGATCTTCTTCTCTACTGCATAGTGTGCGACAGCCCTGGTAGCATTGCCACACATCGCAGCATAACTGCCGTCACTGTTGTAAAAATCCCACTCAAAATCATACTCCGTATGCGGGATGAGCACCACCAGTCCATCTGCACCGACTCCCTTTTGTCTGTGACAGAGAAGCTTGGCAAGCTTGCTTCTGTCTCGGCTCTCACTGTCATGGTAAATAATAAAATCATTACCGCTGGCATTGTATTTGGTGACCTGCATAGCTTCTCCTTTAGTTTTGTTTGTTATTATAGCCAGTTTTTCACCAAGATTGCATGCCGTACCCTCTGGCACTCTCTTGCCAGCTGATCCCTGTCGCCGCTGTTGTCTATAACATAAGTGGCCTGAGCTTTTTTGGCTTCGATATCCATCTGAGCACTTATACGCTGCAGTGCCTCCTCCTGCGTATATCCTTCTCGCTGCATCAATCTTCGTATCTGTGTCCCTTTGGGGGCATAGACGACGATCGTCTCTGTGATTGGATAGGCATCCGACTCAAAAAAAAGTGGAATATCCACGAGGTAGGGGGATTTCTTTCTGTCTAGCATCTCGGAGAGCGAAGCGATCTCCTTCTGTATCAGCGGATGCAAGAGGGATTCCAGCGCCTTGCGTTTCTGTGCATCCGAAAATATCAACCTTCCCAGAGCCTTGCGGTCGATGCGTCCTTTTGTTAGATATGTCGTACCAAACAGCGTAGCTACCTGCGCAGCCTGCG
>JALWVW010000286.1 GCA_027079365.1 Campylobacteraceae bacterium
AAAACAGCTGCCTTTGGTATCGGGCTTCTTTTGAAGATAAATGTCTCCAAGTTTCACCCCCAAGCACTCATCATCACCCCGACGCGTGAACTCGCCGAACAAGTGGCAAAAGAGTTGCGTCGCCTAGCCCGTTTCAAGCACAATATCAAAATCCTAACCCTCTACGGTGGCACACCCATGCGCCATCAAATCAACTCACTCGAACACGGCGCACATATCATCGTAGGCACACCGGGGCGGATTCGTGACCACCTCTCAAAATCTACCCTTGAACTACGCCACATCCACACCGTGGTGCTTGATGAAGCGGATAGGATGTTGGATATGGGATTTAGCGAAGAGATAGATAAGATTTTGCACGACACACCCAAAAAACGCCAAACTTTACTCTTCTCCGCGACTTTTACAGACGATATTAAAAGCCTTTGTCACGCAGTCACCAACGAAGCCCAAGAGATCAAGGTCGATACCCATCATGATAGCTCCAACATCGAAGAGATTTATTATGAAATTGAGAAGGGGTATAAGTTTGAAAGTTTCATAAAAGTACTACAGTATCACAAGCCCTCATCGGCTATCGTCTTTTGCAATATGAAGCTAGATGTCGATGATATCGCAGCGGATTTGCAGGCGGCTGGGTTTTCTGCGCTGGGCTTGCACGGAGACCTAGAACAGGTCGATAGAGATGAGACGCTGTTGCAGTTTGCCAACAAGTCTTGTGCTATCTTAGTGGCGACTGATGTAGCAGCGCGTGGCTTGGATATCCCTGATGTAGATATCGTCATAAACTACGACTTACCTAGAAATGATGAGACTTACACCCACCGTATCGGGCGAACAGGACGCGCAGGCAAAAGCGGAAAAGCCCTCTCATTGACCCATCAAAAGATAGCCAATGCTACCTCATTTTCCGTGCGTGATTTGGATGTGGACGAGTCTATCATGATAGGCGCAAAGATGAAGACACTCTGCATCCACGGCGGCAAAAAGAACAAACTCCGCGCAGGAGATGTCCTCGGTGCACTCACCGCCAAAAAGAGCATCGACGGCTCTGCTATCGGGAAAATCGATAGTTT
>JALWVW010000287.1 GCA_027079365.1 Campylobacteraceae bacterium
CGGTAAGGATCATGGCAAGAGACAGGGGGATGAAGGTCAATGAATATGGTGTTTTCAGGGGAGAAAAGAAAATAGCAGGTGTGACAGAGGAAGAGATGTACCGGACAGTAGGAATGGCGTATATCGAGCCTGAACTCCGAGAGAGCAGGGGAGAGCACAGAGCTGCCAAAGCAGGCAAACTCCCCAGGCTGATCACAGAGGAAGAGATCAGAGGCGACCTGCATATGCACACGCTCTACAGTGACGGGCACAACACTGTTCTGGAAATGGCTGAGGCTGCCAAAAGCAGAGGATATTCCTATATCGCACTGACCGATCACTCCAAACATTTGACCATTGTGCATGGCTTGGATGAAAAGAGGCTGAGAGAACAGCTCGAAGAGATAGACAGGATCAATGAAACACTGAAAGGCATGACGATCCTCAAAAGTATTGAAGTCGATATTCTGGAAGACGGTTCTCTGGCTCTGCCGGATACTGTGCTTAAAGAGCTCGACCTGGTGGTAGGTGCGGTGCATGACAAATTCGCACTGCCCCGAAAAAAGCAGACAGAACGCATACTCAAAGCCATGGATAATCCCTATTTCAATATTTTAGCGCATCCGACAGGAAGGCTTATAGGCGAGAGAGAGCCCTATAAGGTCAATATGAAACAGCTGTTTGAAGGTGTAAAGGAGAGAGGGTGCTTCCTGGAGATCAATGCACAGCCCAAACGGCTTGATCTGAATGACATCTACACCAAAAGAGCAAAAGAGGCCGGTGTACGTTTCGCCATATCGACCGATGCACACAATGCCGCCTCTTTGCACTACATGAAATATGGTGTCTATCAGGCCAGACGGGGATGGCTGGAGAAAGAAGATGTGATCAATGCGCTGAGTTTGGGGGAATTGAAGAGAGTGCTTCAAGGATAAGATTTTATATGAAATCTCCCTTCATTCCCATTCTCCTGAGCGGGAATGCATGTAAAAGCGTATATTCAATGTCTGAACATTCCTTCTAATGCCTTCCTTAAAATAGAGCGACTTTACTTAGCTGCATACGCTTTATCCTGCTGAATCATACTCCAAATCATATGCAATAGAGTTCCCAACCTTTGGATCTGGGCCATTGATGTTATCTCTCTTCTCAATAGAGTGTTTTTAGACGACGGCATGCCTCATGATCACCAAGCTGACATCCTTTGAGATAATAGGGTTTCGCTGCACCGAGGTCCTTCTCGACCCCTTTGGCATCCTTGTAAAGGTCTCCAACATTGGTGCACCCGACATCGTACTTCATGGTACAGGATCGGCGGTAGTATGCCATTGCCTTGGCATAGTCGCGGGGGATGCCGATTCCCATTTCATAGAGATATCCCACACCGCTGCATCCGTCGCCTCCCCCCAACGTGCACGCCATCGAAAAATAGTGTTTCGCTTTCGAGGGGCTCTTATCGACGCTAAGCCCTTTGAGATAGGAGAAGCCCAGACCGTAACACCCGGTCGAATCTTTCAACTTGCACCCTTTTTGATAATAGAGGTTTGTCAGAATCGGATCCTGCTTTGCTCCCCATCCTTGGGTGTAGTGAATGGCGAGATTGCTGCAACCTTCACCCGATTTTAATGTACAAGCCTTTTTGAGGAGTTGAAAGGCTCGTGGGTCCTCTTCTGGAAGATGCAGTGCCGCATCAGTGCAGGCATTTCCCACTCCGAGAGTACACGCTTTCTCAAAGTACATCAGCGCCTGCTTCTTCTCCGAATTGGTTTTGCGCATTGCATTGTAGAGTTTTCCCAATTTGAAACAGGCTTGTGCATTGTTCGATTCGCACTTTTTCCAGTAGAGATCCGCCAGATCGGCCGCCAGTCCCGCAGTGATACTGCCGGTCCACAGCACTGCGCATAAAAATCTTTTTGCTTTAGTGAGCTGCATGAGCAGAGCCTCCTTTTATATTATTGTCCTGTCGGCCAAGCGGAGAATGGGGAGGCTCTGGAAGTAGACCGTGCCGTTGTTCCCTCAAGGCTGCCAGGAAAAGCCCCTCGTCACTATATTTGACTTAGGCACCCAATTATAATTATAAGGAAATTCGACGTATATTTTACTGAATGGTCTAATAGGGGATGGCCAGCCTTTCATGAAGACGGGGATGCTATTCTACAACCTCGACTGAGATCATAGCCTGACTGCACGATGCTTGCACGCTTGGCCGATATCATTCTGTATCAAATGAAAAAAGGATACAAAATGAGATCAAAACTTGTAACAATAATCACAGCAGCCTGTGTCGGTACCTATGCTCTTGCAGCCAATACTGGCGGAGAAATGGCAAGCCACAATCAGCATACAATGCAAACGCTCCAGATGACTGTACTGAGTGAAGCAGGCAATGATGCCTTCGGTACGATTCAGGAAGTGATCTCCAAGCTGAATAATGATCCAAATACAGACTGGTCTAAAGTAAATCTGGAAAAATTAAGAAAACATCTTGTGGATATGAACAATATGACACTTCATATCGAAGTCATCAGCCAGGTTGATATAGAGGATGGGCTTGAGGTCATCGTCAAGCCCATCACAGAAAGTTCTAAGAAAACCCTCAATAGAGTCTTCAGAGTGCACCCCTCTCAACTCAAAATGGAGACAGGATGGGATATGACAGTCAAGGCTGATAACGAAAAATATATATTGCGGATCACTACAGTAAACAAAAGAGATGTTTCCAAAATAAGAGGATTGGGCTATATAGGCCTCATGGCTTATGGTGCACACCATCAAAAACACCATTGGGATATGGCAAGAGGTGAAGATCCACACAAAATGAGCCACTAGATGTGTAATACCATCTCCCTGAAGATATATCCGAAAGAACATAATTAAAATATAACTGACTCTGGACAAAGAAGTACCATGAGATAATAATTTGGTATAATGTATGTATATCTTGAATATGCGGATATATCAAAAACTACAGTGATGGAAGCCGCGTATTGGGGTTGCATCATTTTACTTCATTTGCTTCCATCTGCTGAGAAAAAGAAAGGGGCTCAAATGAAAAGAGTTACTCCTGTTTATTTTTCTATATCTTCGGTGATAGGTATAGTGATCGTAGCAATGCTTTTGGGTACACTGTCTGTCAATGCAAAAAGAAAAAACTGTGCCCACCGTGCTTCAGCTGTCTTGAGAGGCAATGAGAATGTTGGACCGGCAGGTATGCAGTTCAAAGTAAGCCAAACGATTATTGTTGCCAAGCAAGATAAGAAAAAAGCGTTGATCGGAAAATGGGTTGCTACAGAGTGGGATTATGTTCAGGTTTCTCCACGCTCGGCGTCTTCTACTGTTGCGAAAGCAGTAATGTCGGCAGTCAATAGCATGCCGACCATACGCATCCCCGGAATTTCAGCCAAATGTACAACAATGATGACAGATTCGCGTACGATTACTTGGCATTGTGTGGGCAAGTATCTTTTTGAAATAGATACTAACGGAGATATCATTGCAGGCCAGCAGAGAATTGGTAAATTCACCAAAGGTTCAGATGAGATCACTCTCAGTGTGGTTCCCATGAATCCTGCGTTTCGTGGTACTGTTACTGGGCTTGTCAATAGAGGCAATACCATACGCTTTGTTCCCAAGTTTACTTCTGTCCGCCATAGGCTAGAGGAGAACAGTGTAAGGTATGAATTGGATATCTCACTGAAACCACAAAATAAAAAGGCAGGAAATGCCCTACGCGTCAAAGCTGCCTATACGGGAAAGGATCCTTATAGCGTATTTATAGCAACCAAGAAAAAGGGATCTAAAGTACATCTCTCTATCACCTTGAAGAGTGGGAATCAAAACCAGCGTCTTAGACTGGCTTCAGGGATTACTATTACTGCCAATACAGTATTTCACGGCTGTCCTTTTTCTATAAAATGGACTTTTCTGGATCTGATGTTCTCATTGGATGATAGATATTAGACAGAGTGCCTTGTTACTTATGAACTAAATATGACTATGAAAAAGATAAAATGATAGAGATGAAATCCAAATGGATAGAGAGATAAATTTTAAAGGTGAATACTATACGAATGGAAACTTGACATTTAATCTAAATCGCATTATAATGTCAGTCACTGCAAAATAGGTATAGTTATTCTATATTTGCAAACTTACAAAAAACTTCTCCAAACTTCAAGAGGAATCATGAGCGACCACAATAGAAAAAATACTGCCAATAATCATGGCAATAAAAA
>JALWVW010000288.1 GCA_027079365.1 Campylobacteraceae bacterium
CTACCAGTGCATTGTTTGCAATGATCTGGCACTGCAATGCTCTAGCCGCTGTTCTACCTAAAGTGGTAAAGAGTGCACCCACTGGCAGTCCCGTAGCCTTGAGGAAACCATTGACTGAGTCCTGTACAATCTTGTTCCCCTTCGCATAATTTACCAAAAGGCAGGCTAGTGGCCCTACTTCCATAGGCTTACCATCATATCTTGGAGACTTGATCCAGCTATATTTGGCATTTTCATTGATGAGTTTAGAGTGGATCATCTTGCCATCAGGGCCTACGCTCTCACCATCGACAAATCCTGTATAGTTCGGATTTGTTTTACCATCATAGGGGTGCAGTGCTTCATCATCTGCATACCATGAGTGTGTTGCTTCCTCTGTGATCAGATCCTCATCGATATCAAAGACCTTTGTAATATCTGCATCAAGGATATACCCACTATCAAAGAGATACTGGTCTCTACCAATCATAAAGTCTTTGTATGCCATGAAGTTTTTGACACCCATAGGCTTGACGACTGATCCTTCCGTTGCAAAGACCTCTGCTGCCATCTTGATATCAGCGATATACGCATTGTTGACAAAGTCTGCCATCTTTTTAAACTTGACCATATACTCGCCCATTCTGGATGGGTCAAGTATATCCATGACACAGGAAACCCCTCCCACAACCAATGACTGAGGGTGTGGCTGCTTACCGCCAAAAATCGCCAGCATCTGTGCTGCCATTCTCTGCATCTCAAGTGCCTTGAGATAGTGAGAAAGCGCAATCAGGTTCTGCTCTGGTGACATATGGTAGGTAGGATGTCCCCAGTATGCATTGGCAAAAGGCCCAAGACCTTGTGGGTTCTTAGCAAATTTGGCTACTGTCTCTTTGACCTTTTTGAGGTCATTAGCACCTGTAGCTATAGGACTATCAGTATATTTGAATGCCAATTTGCTCGCTTTCTCCTCATCAGCGCTGAGTGCTGAGACAATATCTACCCAGTCCACACCATGCAGATGATAGAAGTGGATGACATGATCATGGAGAAACAGTGCTGCATTCATCAGCGTTCTTACCAGCTCTGCATTG
>JALWVW010000289.1 GCA_027079365.1 Campylobacteraceae bacterium
CTGATCTCAGAGTTGGGTGAGACAGGCAAAGGGGTGCTCTATGCCTCGTGTGAGTTTAGCGAAGTATTGGGATTGACACACCGCATCTATGTGATGTACAACGGAACGATCGTCAAAGAGCTCGTCACTGCAGAGACCAGTGAAGAAGAGTTACTATTTTATTCCACAGGAGGAACAGAGTTTGGAAAGTAAAAAATTGGATATTTTTGGGTTTTTCTATAAATACGGCACGATACTGGTCACGATACTGGCGCTGCTCTATTTTTCTCTGACACTGGACAACTTCCTCAACTTCAACAATGTTACCAATATTTTTCGCTCAGTCTCCATCGTGGCACTGATCGGACTGGCAATCACCATCTCACTGACGATAGATGGATTTGATCTCTCCGTGGGTGCGGTCGCCGGCTTCGCTGCGGTGATCGCTGCGAAGTTTATGGTTATCTGGGGCTTTGGTACGGTCATGGCGGTGGTAGTGCCACTGATCGTGGGTATTTTGATCGGAGGTATCAACGCCTTTTTGATCATCAAGATCGGCATACAGGATATGCTCGCTACGCTGTCTATGATGTTTCTGCTGACAGGTATCTCCGTGACATTCCAGGGCGGCTCGGCTATCTACAACTTTATGCCTATTCCCGGTGGTGGTATCGCTAAGCACACGATGCAAGAGACCTTTCTCTTTATCGGACAGGGCAAGTTTCTGGGGATTCCTGTACCCGTCTATATCATGTTGCTTGTCGCCACGCTGGTGCATATCTTTCTCAACTACACCAAGTATGGTCGCTACCTCTACATGATTGGAGGCAACCACGAAGCCGCCAAACTCTCAGGAATCAAGATCAACCGCTACAAGCTCATCGCCTATGTGATGTCCGGCTTCCTCTCTGCACTGGCAGGTGTGGTGCTGGCTGCACGACTGGGTTCGGGTGAAGTTGATGCAGGCTCTCCCTATCTCATGGATGGTGTGGCAGCAGCCTTTGTCGGTTTTTCGGTACTGGGTACAGGCAAACCTAATGCTTTCGGTACCCTGCTGGGTGCACTGCTGATGGGTATCCTGCTCAATGGTCTGGTCATGATGGACTTCCCCTACTATTCGCAGGATATCGTCAAGGGTATCGTACTGCTGCTGGCACTGGGATTGACCTACTACAAAATGAAGCATAGAGCCTAAAGGAGCAAGTGATGGCATATACAATTTTGGACAAGGAGAGTGTCTGCGGAGTTCTCTCTCAGATCGCAGAGGTGGCAGACTATTTTGGAGATGACGAGATAGAAGCGACGGAGATCGGTGACGGCAACCTGAATTTCGTCTACCTGATCCGCTCGGTCTCAGATCCTGCCAAGGCGGTGATCGCCAAACAGGCTGTACCCTATCTGCGTATCGCAGGTGAAGGATTTCCTCTGAGCAGAGAGCGCATGACCTATGAGATCCGCGCACTGCTGGCCTTCAAAGAGCTGGCACCGGACTTTGTGCCGGATATCTACTATACCAGCGAGGAGATGAGCCTGCTGGTCATGGAATACCTGGGAGATCATGTGATCTTCCGTACCAGACTGCTGGAGGGGAAACAATATCCCCATTTTGCAGCACATATCTCCAGCTATCTGGCAGAGACCCTCTTTCACACCTCCTCACTCTTTCTGCAGAGCGAGGAGAAGCGGGCGCTGATGGATCGTTTCAACAGCAACACCGAGCTCTGCAAGCTGACAGAAGATTTTGTCTTTACCTTCCCTTATATGGCGCATGAGACCAATGACAGTGACGGCGTTGCGAATAATACCCCTCTGGCTGAGAGGATCTTTGCGGATATGCCCTTCAAGGAGCGGGTACTGGAGCTCAAATACAAGTTTATGACACAGGCAGATGCCCTGCTGCACGGAGATCTGCATACTGGCTCACTCATGGTCAATGCCGAAGAGACCTATATGATCGATCCTGAGTTTGCCTTTGTGGGACCGTTTGGCTTCGATATCGGGGCACTGCTTTCCAATCTGGTACAAAACTATATCCACCACACTATCGTCACAGGCAATGAGACACACAAGGCATGGCTGCTGGAGACGATCCGTGATACACTGGTGCTGTTCGAGCAGAAGTTCTTGGCACTGTGGGATGCCACAGAGACTTCGGCACTGATGATTCCCGGCTTACTGAATTCAGAGAGTAAAAAGTCCTATCAACAGAAGTTCATGCAGGGCATACTGCATGACACGATCGGCTTTGCCGGATGCAAGATGGCACGGCGGATCTTTGGGATCGCAGGGGTGGCAGATATCCGCGGTATCGAAGATCCTGTACTGCGTGCGCAGGCACAGGAGCGGGTCTTTGAGGTCGCGAGAGTATTTGTCATGGAGTATGACCGTATCAATTCGGTAGAAGAGATTATCACGACACTAAAAGGATAAACCATGCAGGGAAAATATAGAGCCTTATGGCTGACAGAATCGGGAGACCTGGAGGTGATCGACCAGACCAAGCTCCCTTTTGAATACGAGACCAAGGTACTGACAGACTGTGCTGCCTCCGTACTGGCGATCAAAGACATGACTGTCAGAGGGGCAGGAGTGATCGGCAATGTGGCTGCCTTTGGTGTCTATCTGGCCGCCAGAGAGGTGGCAGGAGATCCCCAGAAGCTCAAGCCGCTCGCCAAGGAGATACGAGACTCCAGACCCACCGCAGTCAATCTCATGTGGGCAGTAGACAGGATGATGGCGCTGGCTGCCGCATCAGGCATGTCAGGTGCCACACTGGTAGCACTACTCAAAGAGGAGGCGATCCTGATCGCAGATGAAGATGTCGCACGCACCGAGAAGATCGGTGCCTTTGGGGCAGATATCATCGAGCAGATCATGATAGACAAGGGGCTCAGCAGCTTCAACTTCCTCACCCACTGCAATGCCGGCTGGCTGGCGATCGTGGACAGCGGTACCGCACTGGCACCTGTCTATGAAGCGCAGAAGAGAGGGATCGATATCCATGTCTGGGTCGATGAGACCCGCCCACGCAACCAGGGTGCCAACCTCACTGCCTGGGAGCTCTCTCAGGCAGGGGTCAAGCATACCGTCATCGCCGACAATGTCGGCGGACACCTGATGCAGCACGGTATGGTGGATATGGTGGTCACAGGTGCAGACCGCGTCGCCCGCAGCGGTGACAGTGCCAACAAGATCGGCACCTACCTCAAGGCACTGGCAGCCCACGACAACGGCGTACCATTCTACATTGCACTGCCGGCATCGACCTTTGATTTCGAGGTGATCGACGGCGTGGCAGAGATCCCTATCGAGATACGGGATGAAAACGAGGTGAAATTCATGCGCGGGATCGACAGCGAGGGCAAAGCTACAGAGCTGCAAGTGGTTCAGTCTGCCTCACCGGCACTCAACTACGGCTTTGATGTGACCCCTGCCAGACTCATCACGGGGCTTATCACCGAGCGAGGGGTCTGTGACCCTAGCGTGCCTGCAGTGGAAGCGATGTTTGGAGATCTCCTGTGAGCGAGACCGAAGGGGTCGTCAAATACACCTGTCATTTTGACAAGAGCAGGGCACTCAAGCCTGCATTGATCCGACCCATAGAGTCCTGCCGCACACGGCTCTATGCTATGGGGCTCATCGGTGCCTATCCTGATGGTATCGGCTATGGCAATATCAGCCAGAGAGCAGGGCAGAGCGATACCTTCATCATTACCGGTACACAGACCGGACACCTACCCAAACTCACCCCTCGCTACTACTCACTGGTAGAGGAGTGCGACGACAGAGGCTTCTGTCTACGCGCCACCGGTGCATCCAAGCCCAGTTCCGAGGCGCTGACGCATGGCACCATCTATGGACTAAGCAAAGCGATTCAGGCAGTGATCCATATCCACTCAATGGCATTGTGGAAGTTTATGCTCACGCACGATTACCTCCATACTGCCAAAGTCCCCTACGGTACCGTGGAGATGATCGAAGAGGTGATCCGCATCTATCACGATAGCAACCCGCTGGACAATCCTTGCTTTGCGATGGCAGGTCACGAAGAGGGGATCATCTGCTTTGGGCGAGATATGGACGAGGCAGAGAGGGTGCTGTATGGAGTACTGAAGGCATACTTGGAAAGGTAATGCAGTATTTTCCCCATCGGTGCATAGTGTAAACTCCCCCACTTGCTATATATAAGCTGCCAATAATCCCCCCTACGCCATAATACCGCAAAACTAAAGGGCACCTCCATGAACTTCCAAAAGATCCTTGATGAGATCTATGCAGAGATACAGCCTGAGCTCTCTCGCGGCAAAGTGGCAGACTATATTCCTGCCTTGGCAGAGGTGAAGCGGGAACAGTTTGCTATGACGCTGACACTGCCTGACGGGTCGGTCTATTCGGTAGGGGAGAGCACCAAGCCCTTTTCGATACAGAGCATCTCCAAGGCCTTTACCTTTACGATGGCACTGGACATCTATAGCAAAGCACTCTATGAGCGGGTAGGGGTGGAGCCCTCGGGCAATCCCTTCAACTCACTGGTACAGCTGGAGTATGAGCATGGCAAGCCGCGCAATCCCTTTATCAATGCAGGGGCGATCGCGATCACCGATGCGCTGATCACACACTACCGGGATGAGTACAAGACACTGGAAGCTGTGATCGGGTTTGTCCGCAGGATCAGTGACAATCCGGAGATCTCTTTTGACTCTATCGTTGCCAACTCAGAGATGGAGCACGGAGATCGCAATCTGGCACTGGCACGGCTGATGAAGAGCTTTGGGAAGTTTGAAAATGATGTACAGCAGACAGTGATGACCTATTTCAAGCACTGTGCGATCACGATGAACACAGAGGAGCTCTCCCGTGCGATGCTCTTCTTGGCATTTGGAGGTACCGATCCGATCTCCGGCAAGCAGTTCATTACACCTGCACAGGCCAAACGGATCAATGCCATGATGCTGACCTGCGGTCACTACGATGCCAGCGGAGAGTTCGCCTTTCATGTAGGACTGCCTGCCAAGAGTGGGGTAGGCGGAGGTATCGCTGCGACAGTACCGGGCGTGATGAGTATCGCCGTCTGGTCTCCCGGTCTCAATCAGTACGGCAACTCCCATGCTGGCACACTCGCACTGGAGCTGTTTACGACCAAGACAGGGTTGTCGATCTTTTAGGTAGGTTCGATAAAATCGAACAATTCTCTATATGGCATAAAATATTTCCCATGCAGATCAATGGTCGATTGTATCGACCCTACCGTAAGATGAATACTCCCAATCATATATATTTTCTACATACCCATGCTTTATTGGATTGTTGTAGATATACGCTAACCTTGTTTTGTAATCTCGCTCATTACGGATAGTATGCTCATAATACCTCTTCTGCCATACTGCTTTGTAGCCTTCTTTGTGCCTACTCATAGATTGTTCTATATTTTCATACTCTTTTTTAGGACAATACTTTGTGAAATGTTGCTTTATCGTTCTTACGATATACGGATATTCTCTTGCGTATTTAGGCGTAATAATCATATGAAAATGGTCAGGCAAAATGGCAATAGCATCTATACGATACTCATATTTTCTTTTGCTCACTGCAAAGCTTTGGCGTAACAACTGTATATTATTTACGAGAATAGGGTTTCGTCTATGTGTGACCACCGTTAGGTAATAGCTATATCCATCCTCAAATATTCTTCTGTAATTTGACATGATAGATTGTAGCAAGTTTTGATTGATTGGGTTAAAAATCTTTCAAATTGCCATGTTTTTGTTGTGTGGAGGTGTTCGATTTTATCGAACCTACGGGCTCAATCATGTTATGAAATATTATTTTATTGTGTTTTATATTGCTGTGTTCGATTTCATCGAACCTACGAGGCTATTCCAATCACGTAGGGTCGATAAAATCGACCATTAACCTGCACTCCATTGCGTTTTTTATTCTGTCATAGAAATATAGCTCTAGAGATGGATGCCGTCCTCTAATATTCTTCTGCCATTTGACATGGTGGATTGTAGAAAGTCTTGATCGGTTGGGTTAAAAATTTTTCAAATTCTGCCATGACCATAGGGAGGGAATGCCCTTGGGATCCATGTTTTTGTTATATAGAAATGTTCGATTTTATTGAACCTACGGGCTAAATCATATTATGAAATATTATTTTTATTGTGTTTTATGTTGCTGTGTTTGATTTCATCGAACCTACGAGGCTATTCCAATTGCGTAGGGTCGATAAAATCGACCATTTATCTGCATTCCATTGCGTTTTTTATGCTGTCTTGTTATTTTGAAATATTGAGCCAAAGGTGCTATAATGTTCCTTGAATAAATAGTTAGCATAAAGCTGGCGCGCGTGACCATTGCGCATTCTATATTAACAAGGAAGTCCTAATGAAGTGGCTACATACGATCTATAAAATGATGCCTTTACGGAAGGAGTTCCTGTCTAACCGATATTTGCGTATAACTTACAGAACAGAGCTAAATGATCCATATGACTATCATCCTTTTAGGTCTGATATAGAGGAGCACAAAGAACGATATAATGCCCTTACTAATGGCAGCTATGTTCCTTCTGATAGACACTTAATAGATAACCATCTCAATGGAATTGGTGTAATTTCATTTACTGAAGCAATCGACAATATTACAATGTGGTCACATTATGCTGATGAACATCGTGGAATTGCAATTGGCTTTAACCCAAAACACAGCTTTTTTAATGATCTTCAACGGGTTCGTTATACAAGACAGCGCCCTAGTCTCAGAAAAGAGTTCCCTAACATCATGGGTACTGAATTGTTCTTTAAATCAGATGAGTGGGCCTATGAAAAAGAATGGCGATTAGCTTTGTCCTTTACCAAAGCGGATGTTCTAGTAGATAAAATTACAAAGGAAGAGAGTACTCAAATACCAATACCAAGCATTGGAAACAACTTGGCTATGGTGGAGGTTCCGGCCGATGCTATTCAGTCAATCACTTTTGGGGCACTTGTAAAGGAGAAGGAAATTTCGATCTTTTTGGATGCTTTAGCAAAAGATGGACAACTTTCACACATATCGTTAGAACGAATTAGTCTTCATATCGATAGATATGAAGTTAATCGCATACCTATTTGAGCATATTGAATGCTAACAAGCGCATTAACGCTGACCGGTTTTACACGCCGCTTCACTACGTTACGCTCTGTGTAAAACCGTCAAGTTATGCAAAACGTTAGCATAACATAAAAAAACATACATAAATGAATACAAATAGAATTTCTGCACTTTTTATCGAACCTACCCCACAATCCCCCCAGCAGCCCGTATCCCAGATGCCCAGGCGGCGGTGATGCCTCGGCTGGTGCCGGCACCGTCTCCGATGATGTAGTAGCCCTCTTTGACCATGAAGTGGTCGTTGATGAAAGAGGGCTTGTTGGAGTAGGTTTTGATCTCTGGGTAGTAGAGGATCGTGGAGGGGTGCAGGACTCCGGGGATGATGGTATCTAGCATTTTGAGTGCTTTCCAGATGTCTCGGAGTATCTTGGAGGGCATACAGAGGGAGAGGTCGCCTGCTACGGCGTTTTTGAGGGTGGGCTCAAAGTCGTAGAGGTCGCTGTTGAAGGTCTCTTTTTTGCTGCGTGAGCCCAGTCGGAAGTCTCCCACGCGTTGCATGATCACTGATCCGCCACTGAGCTGCATCACCATCTGTCCCAGTATCTTGCCAAACTCCTGACCACTTACCACAGGTTCTGTGAGGCGTATGGTTTTGAGCATGGCGAAGTTGACCAGACCGTTGGGGTTGTTGTAGTCCCGTGAGAGTGAGTGGCCATTGACCGAATAGTAGCCCTCATACTTCTCTCTGACGATATGGGCAGAACCGGAGTTGGTACAGAAAGTTCTGACCTTTCCGGGGAAGAGGATCTTGGGATCATAGTAGTCTCTGACGATCGGATAGTTCTCCTCTCTGGTCTCTACGCGGATACCGATATCTACGATGTTGTCGCTATAGGTGATCCCCAGCGTATCCATCTGCCTCTGTAGCCACTCATAGTCAGCCCTTCCGGGTGCGAGTATGATATCGTCAAAGGAGAGTAGGGTGCCATCATTCAGCGTGATGGCTTTGATAGCTCTGTCAAGTAAGATGACCTCGGTATGCAATGCCACTTCCACCTTCAGGTCTTTGAGCTGCTGCACCAGTGCATTGATCAGTGCAGAGGAGCGATCCGTCCCTACATGTGCCTGATCGATCGAGAGGATATCTACACCGATCTTCCGGGCTCTTTTCTGGTATTTTTCAACATGGATACGCTCTTCCATACGAGGGTGCAGGTGCTGCTTGACCTCTTTTAGCAGTAGATCGGCCTCCTCCTTGCTCCAGTGCTCCAGCGGGAAGCCTACGGGATAGGTATAGTTCTGTTTGCAGTCATTGCGCAGTCCACCGGAGCTGATCTTTTTCTTCTCAATCAGAAGAATAGACCGATTTGTATTTTCTGCCAGTTTAAATGCAGCCCCCAGCCCCGCAGGGCCGGAACCGACAATGATCACATCATAATGTTTCCTGAGTCTCTTTTCCATATACTACTCCTCCCGAATAGATTAGTTTTTCCACGCCTATACCCAACTTTTCTGAAAGCTCTATTGCGGCACTGGTACATAGTATCTTATCTTTACCAGCATACAGATGAATGCGTTTGCCAGCCTTGAGCCTGAGATTGACTTCACAATGCATGTACTCTTTCGTTTTATATTTCATCAGCTCAAGGGCTGCTATCGTTTGAAATGGAATGGTCTCAAGCAACTGATCTGTTCCGCCCTTTTTAATAGTAACGAGATGATCCGAAAAATCAAACCTCTTATCAGTAAGATCAGCCCTGACATATTGGACAAGCAACAGCGCAGCGGCGAATACAATAAGTGCTTTTATCCACTGTATCGGTCTTTGGTTGATCCTCTCTTTGGCTTTTTCGCTAAGAGAAATACCACCGCCATACGGATCTGCACGATCCGGATTATCACCTATCAATCCAGCCATCAGAAAGAATGTTATCACCAAAATAAAAATAACCCACCCCAAATGTGCATCAGTTCTTGCCCTAAAGACGCATGAAGTCGGGGAGAACATTCCATTACATTCAAGAGATTCAGTTTCTGAAAAATAATCAAACTTGTCATGTAACGGAGGTTCTGTGGTAGGTGTATAGGGTCTGTCCCATAGTGTATCAGAAGCGTGCAGCATATTTAGTACAAATATCATCAGGATCAAAAGTGCTTTAAAACGAAAGGACATTTTAGTTTTCGCTTTTTTCTGAAATTATTTTTTTCATTATCTCAACAGTTCCCACATCTCTTCGCGTACCTGGTTGGGTCTAAAGCTTGCGATAGACTCTCCGTGTATCCGGTGTGGTAGCCACTCCAGCCAGAAATACAGCCAAAGCACCAATGGATAAAAAATACGATACTCCCGGGAAAAACTCTGGTAGTCATAGCGCTTGACAAACCATGCTTTGGCACTCTCTACACCATGATAGACGAGTAGGGTCTCCAGTGCAAAGACAAAACCCCAGGAGAGATAGGTCAGCAGTATCGCAATGGCTGCCACGGTGAGTCCATCCATATAGATGGCAAGAGAGAGAAATATCACCATATAGTAGGAGAGTTTGCGAAATCCAAGCACAATCAGCACCAGTACTGTCACCAGCACATAGAGCAGTGCCAGTGTCATAAAAAAATACTGCAGATAGCTCAATTGCTCCCGTGGGGTAGGGGAGAACCAGGCAGCAGCAAGAAAGAGCAGCAGGATCACTGCCGCAATAAAGGCCAGTGGACTGTACTCATCATAGATCTCTTTGAGGGTCACAAAGCCTCCTTCTCTTTATACTTATCTGCTATTATAGCAAATTGTAGTGAATCTAGAAGGAAAAATAACTTAAATAATCCTATAAGATTAGAGGGCTTGTGTACCTTTTGTTGCTGTAGATTTAGTACTATTTTGTGTGGGTAACTCTTTTTTTTGAGCCTCTTTTTGTGTATCTCTTTTTTTAAATCCATCACAAGCGTTCAGCCCTATAAGTAAAAGTCCAATCAGCGTTATTAAAAATACTTTTTTCATCTTCTTCCTTTATAAGTCGTGTAGACACACTATAGTATGATTGTCTTACCCGAGTATTACTTGTTTGTTACAAAAGAGGGGAGGGTGTACAATAAAGATGAAGGAGATACTGCTGAGGGGGGGGTCGACAGCATCTCCTTGAAATAAAGTATATCAGAAAAATGTCAAATTAATTGACATCTTAGCGCTGGGCTACCAGTTTGCGGCGCATATAGGCGATCTTCTCCTGTAGGGGCAGATGTTTAGGGCAGTGGTCTTCGCAGGCCAGCAGGCTCATACAGCCGAAGATACCGTCATCATCGCCTACCAGCTCATAAAAGTCGGCATCAGTACGCTTGTCATGCGGATCCATCTGGAAGCGTGCGACACGGTTGAGTCCGGCAGGCCCTACAAAGTTGGGTCGCATGAGTGCCGTACCACAGGAGGTTACGCACAGTCCACACTCAATGCAGCGATCGAGCTCAAATGTCTCATCTGCCACATCCGGATCGATAGGCTCTTCCAGCTTTGTGATATCATGTACCTCATTGCTGTGTATCCAGGACTCGACCCTTTTGCTCATTGCTTCCATCCATTTGCCAGTGTTGACAGAAAGATCTTTGATCAGCTCAAAGGCTGGCATCGGCATGATCTGTATCTTGCCATCTGCATAGTCTGCAGTAAGGGTACGGCAGGCGAGTAGGGGCTTACCATTGATCACCATCCCGCAGGAGCCACAGATACCGGCTCTACAGACAAAGTCAAAGCTTAGGTCTGCATCCAGGCTGTCCCTGATCTTATTCAGAGCGATAAAGAGTGTCATACCCGGCGTTTCTGTCAGTCTATACTCTACAAATGCTGGCTTGGACTCCGGGTCTCTTGGATTGTACTTAAGGATAGAGAAAAGAAGTTCTCTTCCTTTGCTTTCATTTTTACTCAT
The DNA here is from genome assembly GCA_027079365.1 of Campylobacteraceae bacterium. Classification (GTDB taxonomy): domain Bacteria; phylum Campylobacterota; class Campylobacteria; order Campylobacterales; family Sulfurovaceae; genus JAAXPZ01. The sequence continues at coordinate 10,989 of JALWVW010000289.1, forward strand.
AACCAACTCCTAAACGCTCATTTTTCTCTTTGTAGTTCAGCGGCAGCGCATAGTCCATCAATGCTGCCTGTATCTCATATCTATCTTTGCCCTCTGCTTCCAGCTTTTCGCGGACTGCATCGACCTCTTCCTGGCGTTTCTGTGACAGAGGATTTTCAATTGTCATCCCTTTGGCACCATAACCCCTAAAGGCAGGAGGGATCTCCATCTTCATGATATCCAGCTCTTCGTAGCTCACTTCAGGAAGCGTGGCAGTGTCATCCGGCCATGCGGTAAGGGTACGCTTGAGCCAGTTTGCATCGTCTCGCTTGAGATAGTCTTCACGATAATGGGCACCTCTGGACTCAGTACGCAGTAGTCCACCGTAGGCAACGCAAAGTGCCAGCTTGAGCATCCGGGGAACCCTATATGCCTCTTCCAGCTCAGGATTACCTGCTTTGGTCTTGCTTTTGACAATTGCTTTTTTACTACGCACCAGTAGCTCCTGAAGCTCGTCCACAGCACTCTGTAGACTGTCTCCATTTCTAAAGATACCCACATTGTCATCCATGATCTTCTGCATACGCTTTTTGATAGGGAAGATATCTTCCCCTTCGGTGCGCGAAAGAATTTCCTCGATATAGTGCTCTTGCTTGAGGATCGCATCATGGACAGCCTTGGTGCTGATGGTCATCTCATGGTCTTCGCAATAATGGGCAAAGTAGTTACCCACGATCATGCCCGATACCACCGTCTCCGAGACAGAGTTTCCACCCAGACGGTTGAAGCCATGCATATCCCAACAGGCCGCCTCACCACAGGAGAATAGCCCGGAGAGTTTCTGGGATTCACCTGTCGGTTTGGTACGGATACCCCCCATAGAGTAGTGTTGTGCAGGACGCACAGGCAACCAGCCAGCAGCACCTTCGTCTGCGGGGTCTATACCGTTAAACTGCTGAGCAATCTCCTGCACATCTCTAAGGTTTTTCTCAATATGCTCACGACCCAAGATCGAAATATCCAGCCAGAGGTGGTCACCGAAATCTGATGGTACACCCTTGCCGTTACGGATATGCTCCATCATACGGCGACTGACCACATCTCTTGAGGCGAGGTCTTTTTTCTCCGGTTCGTAATCTGGCATAAAGCGGTATCCGTCCACATCACGCAGCACTCCACCATCCCCACGACACCCCTCTGTCAGAAGAATACCAGAGGGGACGATAGGAGTAGGGTGGAACTGCACCGCTTCCATATTGCCCAGCGTGGCGACACCGGTTTCCAGTGCCGCTGCCTGACCTGTACCTTCACAGATCACAGCATTGGTGGTAGTCTGATAGAGCCGCCCGTATCCGCCTGTGGCGATCAGCGTGCCCTTCGCGACATAGCCTTCCAGCTCTCCTGTAATCAGATCTCTGACCACGGCACCGTGGCAGACATTGTCCTCATGAATCAAGGAAAGCACCTCTTTACGGTCTCTGATATCCACTTCCTGTTTCATTGCTTCGTTGGCTACGCCAAAGAGCATGGTATGTCCCGTAGCATCTGCAGTGTAGCAGGTACGCCATTTTTTGGTACCACCAAAGTCTCTGGAAGTAATCAATCCATGTGCCTCATCATCCTCCACAATCGTGGTGCGCTCTGCATTGATCACCGCTTCATGAGGCCCTTTGCGGACTCTGGTCCAAGGTACGCCCCAGTTGGAGAGCTCTCGGATCGCCTTGGGTGCTGTGTTGACAAACATTCTGGCAACATCCTGATCACAGCCCCAGTCACTTCCTTTGACTGTATCCATAAAGTGGACATCTTCGTTGTCTCCCTGGCTCATCTTGGCATTGCCCAGACTTGCCTGCATGCCTCCCTGTGCTGCTGCTGAGTGTGAGCGCTTTACAGGTACAAGCGAAAGTACGATTGTATTGAGTCCTCTCTTTTGCGTAGCAACTGCTGCCCTGAGCCCTGCCAATCCACCGCCTATAACCAAGGCATCACAATAGGTAATTTTCATGAGTGTACTCCTTGTATACTATAAAGCTGTGTTTGATTGAGACTTTGTGTCTGAGAGGGATGATACCGCTCACCATAGTTGGCTTTGTGCTCCAGTCCTATCTTGATATAGGCTGCCAGCGTAGCAAACCCAAGTACGAGAAAAAAGACAGTGATCGTCCACTTGGCCTTTTTAAGCTTGACGCGCGTGGCTTTGGCATCTTTGCCGTCAAACCAGCCCCACTTGACAGAAAGTCTGTAGAGTCCGATTGAGCCATGTAGCTCAACTGCAAGCAGCAACAAGATATAAAGTGGCCACATCCAGTCACTCACCATACGGTCTGCCGAACCGTATGGCCCTATTTTGTCTGCACTGGTCATGATCACATACAGATGTACCGATCCCAGGAAGAACATGGCAAATCCTGTATAGGCCTGAATAAACCAGAGCTTGGTATCATCATGCTTCAGTGCAGCAGTATGTGTCTTCATAATACGATACTGCTTGTAGGTACTGGGGAACTTTCGCAGTGCCAGCCCGGCATGCACGATAAAGATCACAAAGACGATAAAGACCGCGATACTGACAAGAATAGGCTTACTGTGCTCGTCACCAAAAATAAAGCTTCCTTCAAACATTTTGGTGACGGTATACATAAAGTCATTGCTGATCAATATCGTAGAGACGAAGAGCATGTGCCCCCACATAAACAACCCGAGAAAAAGTCCTGTCGCGCTCTGCCACCAGTCCAGCTTGGCGGGGAGGCGACTCTTTCGACCCTCTTCTGT
>JALWVW010000290.1 GCA_027079365.1 Campylobacteraceae bacterium
CCCAGCCCAGTACGCCATCATGGACATGTCCAGGAATCCAGTCTGTAAAGTGCGCAATAGCATTGACTGATTTGACTGCTTGAATCGGCCCTTCCAGTGTGGAGAGCATATAGAAGGTAGAGGCAAGAACCATCAATTTGATGAGTGGATTCTCTGTCAACTGGTTCCAGCCACCTTTCATAGTAAGCAACATGTTGATTGCCGAACCCCAAGAAGGAAGAATCAACACAACAGAGAATACAGATGCCATCGTCTGTACCCAATCAGGTACGGTAGACCACAGGAGGTGGTGACCACCCGCCCAGAGATAGACAAACATCAATCCCCAGAAAGAGAGAAGAGAAAGCTTATAGGAGTAAACTGCCTGCCCAGACTCTTTTGGGAGGAAGTAGTAGATCATCGCAATGATAGGCACAGTAAAGACAAATGCCACAGCATTGTGTCCCCACCACCACTGCACCATCGCATCATTTGTACCTGCGTACATAGAGACAGAGTGCATGATGCTACCCAGTCCGCCAGAGAAGAAGTAAGTCGGTACTTCCATGTTGTTAAACAGATACAGCATGGCAACACCAAGGAAACATGCGATGTAGTACCACATAGAAATATAGAGTGACTTCTCTCTTCTCATGCCAATAAGGCCGAACATCACAACACCCCAGAGCACCCAGATCACAACGATCAACAGGTCAAGTGGCCATTCCATTTGGGCATATTCTTTACTCGCCGTTATACCCATTCCAAGCGATACCACAAGGGCGGTAGCTGCAATAATATATAATCCAAACTGTAGTTTTCCCAAGAAAAGCAACAGTTTCGATTCTGCCATCGATACCTTCAGTACTCTTTGTGCAGAATAGTAAAAAGTAGCAAAAATAGCACTGACGGTAAATCCATAGATCACCACATTGGTATGAAGTGGTCTCAATCTTGAGAATGTCCCATACTCGCCCAACAGGTAGTTAAGTTGAGGAAATGCCAGTTGTGATGCAATAAGTACACCAATCAACATTCCAACAACGCCAAATATGACCGTAGTCCACATAAACAGTTTCACGACGGAATA
>JALWVW010000291.1 GCA_027079365.1 Campylobacteraceae bacterium
TCAGCATAGACTCCTTGTCCTCCAGTACCATCTCAACCTCTCCCTCAGGGTTGACCAGCATACTGTCACCATAAAACCTCCAGGCAACTTCGCCATCAACAAACTCTCCCAAGCGGTTGGCACGCAGTACATAGCATCCATAGAGAAAAGCCCTGCTTTTAATCAACTCTTTCCAGCGTTCATGTGAGCCAAAAGTCGAAGCTGTCGGCAGCAGCACAATATCTACTTTTTTGCGCCGCACACTGTCCCAAAATGGATCAAAATGCAGCTCGTATCCCGCCATGACAGCGACCTTGAAACCCTTGTATTCGAAGATCATTGGCGCGTGTAGTGGTGCCACTTTGTTGGCGAAAAAATCTGCTTCATCCCAGTGTTTATAGGGGATCAGTATCTGTTGATAGTAAAAATCTGTCCTTTTGGGAGTAATCTTGGCAATCGTTTTATAATATTTTTTTTTCTTAATCAGTACCAACGGTGCGACAAAGGTCATATCGTATTTCTTGGCTGCTTTTTGGAGCATTTTGAGGTGCTTTTTTGTCTGCTCCTTGACCATATTTCGCGACATACCCTGCAGCTCACGAAAAAAATGATTGAGTACATATTCTCCCAACAACATGATCTCTACACGGCGCTCTTTGGCCTTCTTGAGATAAAAGTCCAGTCTCGTTGCATTCATCCCCAGAGTAGGAAGCTGCAGTGCACCAACTATCAGCTCTTTCATGAATCTACTCCACTCCGAGACTTCTCGATCGTCTCTACCTTGAGCTTGGCCTCTTCGATCATCTTCTGAGCCTCTTTGATCGTCTTGAGTCCCTCTTCATAGAGTTTTATACTCTCTTCCAGGGTAATTTCGGGATCCATCAACTTCTCAAGCAAACTTTTTGAGTGTGTCAGCTTCTCTTCAAATGTATTTGTTTTCATACTTATCTTCTCCTTGTGTAATACCAGGCAGGGGCTATACCAATGCTTCGCTGATCATACGCTCAAACTTGTCTATCTCTACCAAAAAAGCATCATGCCCATAGTCGCTGTCTATCTCATGATACCGGTATAGCTGTCCATTTCGCT
>JALWVW010000292.1 GCA_027079365.1 Campylobacteraceae bacterium
TTGCCAGTGAAAAAGAGCTACAGTTCAAGATCACTGATACCGGAAACGGCACAGATGAGTCCACATTGAGGACGCTCTTCCTTCCCAAGTATCATGATACCAAAAAAGGGTATGAAGGACTGGCACTTTTTGTTGCCAAAGAGCTTGTAGACCTGATGCATGGTGATCTTGTGGCACAGAGTACGGAAGGCAGGGGCAACACCTTTATACTCACCATACCTTTTACTGTCTCAGATAGTAAGGAGAAACGAAAATATCGGCTCTCCTCTGCAAGCATGATTGAGAGAGATGTACTGATCATAGACAACAGTTATACCTCTGCACTTACGATCAAAAAGATGTTCTCCTACTTTAGACACCGCATCAAGGTCGTTCCGGGTGCAGATTTCAAACAGACAAGACCTTATATGGAAGATTATGACATTATCGTCATAGAGAAAAGTCTACTCTCTGACGAGACAGTCAATTACCTGGAGAGGATCAAAGAGGATCAAAATATCAAAGTCATCGCTATTGACAATATTTTCAACCCTTCAGAGATCTCAGGCAGAATCTCATTGATCGTTGATCACTATATTGGCAAGCCCTTTACGCAAGAACAGATATTTGAAGCTATTGTCGATATGTATCATACCGATATAGATTCGTTGGTCAATACAAAGATACGATCCGGAAAACTCAGAGTAATCCATGAGCACTTTGTTAATATGTCCGGTGTAACGATCAATAGTTTTGGTGACTTCAAGGGCAAAAAGATACTGCTTGTCGAGGATAACCTAATCAATCAGAAAGTCATGCAGAATATTCTGGGGAGGCCTGGTGTCATTCTTGTAATAGCGGGCAACGGTGAAGAGGCACTCCATATTCTTCACGAAAGAGCCGAGGAGTTTGATCTAGTACTGATGGATATCAATATGCCGATCATGGATGGCTATATGGCTACACAGATGATCCGGGAAAATGACCAATATGACCACCTTCCTGTTGTCGCCCTTTCTGCCCTTGTACTGGAAAATGAGATCAGTAAGATGTTTAGATCAGGGGTAAACGGATACCTCC
>JALWVW010000293.1 GCA_027079365.1 Campylobacteraceae bacterium
GTTTGGCTCTTCATCATACTCCCACAGCGCAGCATAGATCGCCTCATAACTCAAAGCAGTATTGGGATGAGAGAGAAAGTACGCCAGCAGTTTGGCTTCCTTGGTTTTGAGTGCTACGCTCTTTCCAGAAACAGTGAGTTGATACTCTTTAATATCAAATTGCTTATATTTATCTATATGTACGATATTATCATGGGTTTGAAAGGATTTCTTGAGGTTTGCCTCTATACGAAGTTGAAGCTCTTTGAGTGCAAAGGGCTTGCGGATATAGTCATCACAACCTGCATCAAAACCACGGGTAAGATCCTCCACTGTATGGAGTGAAGTGATAAATATTGCAGGGGTTTGGTTGCCCTCCTCTCTCAGATCAGAGAGGAGATCGAAGCCATTTTGGTACGGCACTTTGACATCTAAAAGCATGAGATCTACCGCTTTTTCATAGAGTAGATCTTTGGCTTCGAGTGCATCAAATGCCACGATAACCTCATACCCAAGATGCTCCAGAAACTGTCTGACCGTGCTGTTGAGCTGGAGGTCATCCTCTAGCAAAAAAATTCTTCTACTGCCAGACAATAGACACCTCCACCTTATTGATTCCTAGTACCTTATTCTATCACTTGGAACTTAGCCTTGAGCTTAGAACTGGGCTTGATTCTGCCCTTTTCTCCTATGCATACCTTTGCCTTGCCCTCTTCCTTGTCCTCTGTGCATGCCCTTGCCTTGGCCACGGACTTGCCCTTTGTGCATGCCCTGCCCCTGTCCTTTGTCACCATGATCACATTCACCTTTTTTGCCTTGCCCTTTACCTTGTCTTTTGCCCTGCCCTTTGCCGCCACCATTGGGATAGGTATCATAGACATAGCTGGCTATCTTCTCCAGATCTTCTGGACTGACTGCACCTTTGAGTGATGGCATGACCCCAAACTTCTCGATAGAACCGGACTCGCAGGCTGCCTTCTCTTTGCTGGGATTTTGGATATAGTCTACCATAAACTTCACTGCCTCCTCTTTGCTGCCAAACTTCTCTTTGACATGCTTGACTGCTCCCATGATCGGAGGTGCCAGCAGCTTGGACTCATCCTCGGGATGTACGGTCACATGGCAGGCAGTGCAGTTGGCCTGAAAGAGTTGCTCACCGCTCATCTGAGCAGCACTGAGTGTAGAAAATCCGGCGCCTAGTAGTGTGATCACTGTTGCTATTTTTGTCATTGTTTTCATTTTATATCCTTTTTTATAATATTTGTAATCTCAAAGAGTGAATCTTTCTCTGAGATACCGAAGTATAACACTCCAGTCTCAACTGTATATCAACTACACTTTTGTAAAATCCGCACAACTATTACCGCATTAAATATAAAGAAGGACTATCATGTCTATAAGCAAAAAAAATATTGAGTCCACCCTCTCTCAGATCATTTACCCCGGCTTCCACAAGAGTATCATGGAGTTTGGCTTCGTCAAGCATATCGAGACAGAAGCAGACACTGTCCGTATCACACTGGATATCCCCTCTCATGCACCTGAGGTAGAAGCACAGCTGAGGCTGGAGGTGGCGCAGAGAGTGCGCCTGCTGGGTGAGGCAAATATAGAGCTTACCATCACCAAACCTCCCCTGCCACGAGAGACCAGCTCCCATGGCAAGAATGTCCTGCCAAAGATACAGAATTTTGTCATGGTCAGCTCCGGCAAAGGCGGCGTGGGCAAATCCACCACCACGGTCAATCTTGCCATCGCGCTGGCGCAGCAGGGTAAAAAGGTCGGACTGCTTGATACCGATATCTACGGCCCCAATATCCCCCGTATGATGGGGATAGAGGGAGAGCAGCCCGTATTTCTAGGCAAGACAATCAAGCCACTGCAGGCACACGGGATCAAGGTCATGAGTATCGGCTCTCTGGTAGAGCGCGGTGCTTCGCTCATCTGGAAAGGTGCCATGGTCACCCAGGCCATCGAACAGATGCTGGAAGATATAGACTGGAGCAGTCTGGATGTACTGCTCTTTGATATGCCTCCGGGTACGGGTGATGCCCAGCTGGCACTGGCACAGAGTCTGCCTGTGACTGCCGGTGTCTGTGTGACTACCCCACAAAAAGTGGCACTGGATGATACGATCCGCAGCATGGATATGTTTAAGCAGCTCCATATCCCTATCGCCGGACTGGTAGAAAACATGAGTGGATTCATCTGTCCTGAGAGCGGTAAGGAGTATGATATCTTCGGCAAGGGGACCACACAGCCATTGGCAGATGCCTATGACACCGCAGTGCTTGGAGAGATCCCTATAGAGCCAGCCATCAGAGAAGGGGGTGACAACGGTATGCCTATCACCATACTGGCCCCCGACTGTGAAACCTCCAAACGCTACCAGCAGATCGCTGCCAAGCTCTGGGAAAGCATGATGAAGGTCAATACTGAAGGTGGCGTAGATAACAGTGCTGTGCAGCCAACGATCTTTTAGGGAAAATATTTCGCATAAATTTTCTGCAAAATGCACATTTCTCATGGCTCATTTTACATTTCTAGGGTACAATATGCTCAGAGATTTGGGGGGCATGTGACCCTGGTGGGCACCCCGGGCTTCAAACCCGCGTGTCTGGGCGGTTGACCGTCTAGAGGGAGGTTCGATTCCTCCGCCTTCTCGCCAATACTTCCTCTATTATCTCAATGTATCAGAATATCTGTAGGGTGCGTAACACGGTTTAAGCGGACTGCAAATACTTCTCTACCAACTCCCCGGCCTTTTCACCATCTTTCTTGCGCATTTTCACAATCTCAATACCATGAAGTTCTAGTGCCTCTTTCATATTGGGTCCCATGGCCCGTACCAGGATTACATCCACATCTGAGAGGTTTTTCAGGTCTTTGCGGTGTAGCTCTACCTCTTCGGGAGAGTGCTCTTCTGTGTGTGCGTGCTCATGATGATGCCCTTGTCCTCCCCCATGTCCATGTCCACCTCCATGATGCCCTCCTTTGTGGTCATGAGAGGCGGCATGCCTATTGGGTCGAAGCTCAACAAACGCTCCCTCCTCAAAGATAGCAAACCATGGGGCACGCCCTACTCTCACAAATATCTCCAAATCCTTGTCATGCACTGCAACTGCAATTTTCATACTGTATCTCCTTGATAATAATTATCATTATAGTGTAATCTTATCTCTTTTATAAGTGTTTGTCAAGGAAACAGTTTTTCTTTGCTGAGAGAGAAATGTCACCTGCGCAATGTCGCTACCAGTCGCTTGGGATAGATCAGCAGTTCCATGGCGTCCCTGATACTGCTGCAGAGGATATCTGCAGCCTGCATGGCCTCACCTGCGCATCCCTCGCTTCCCATCAGTGCGATAGAGAGTACCGCAGACTCCAGCATGAGGCGGTCGTTGTTGCCGTTGCCCATGGCAGCAGTCTGCGCTGCGCCCAAGCGCTGGATGAGCTGGGCTTTTTCTCTGGTATGGTCGCTGCTGCTGAGTATGATCACCTCCAGATTAAATGCCTCCAGTTCCTTCTGTACTGTACCAAAAGTATCGGCAGTGATCACATAGACTTGGTAGCGCTCTGTGAGCCGAGAGAGGGTCTGTCTGGTCTTTTCGGAGACGATACCGTTGCCGGCCAGCGTGCCGTTGTAGTCCAGTACGACATGGGTGAGCTCCAGCACTGCATAATTGGGGATAACTATTTGTTGCATCTGTTTACCTCACGATCAGCGTTTTGTCTTGTAGAGGCAGTACCTCTCCGACAATAGCTGTATAGATATATCCCTCCGCGATAAGCCGTGCACACAGCTTGGGGGCATCCGCTTCTGACACCGCCATCAGCAGTCCCCCTGATGTCTGTGCATCATAGAAGAGCATTTCATCTTGCTCAGCTCTGAAATCTGTCATCGGCTCCAGATAGGCCTGATTGGCATAGGAACCTCCGGGGATGATACATGCCTCTGCCAGAGGGATCGCCTCCGGCAAGATCGGAATGGCATCATAGCCAAACTGCAGCGTATACCGTCCGCCGCTCATCTCATAGGCATGACCAGCCAGCCCAAAGCCCGTAATATCTGTACAGGCATGTACAGCAAAGTCCCTCATCGCCTCAGAGGCTTTTTGGTTGAGCTGCGAGAGTATGGCAGCGACTTTGGGTATCTGCTTTTTCTCCAGCTTGTCCGCCTTGATCGCTGTGG
>JALWVW010000294.1 GCA_027079365.1 Campylobacteraceae bacterium
GTTCTCTCCCTTGATCTCTAAAAGATCAGCCAACTGGTCAAGGATAGAAGCGATCTCTACATTGGATATGACCATCTGTTGCTGCCTTTCATTCTTATTTTCCTAAATATCCATCCGGATCTAGACTGGTAGCCAGCATGACACTGCTAATATCAATATGCTCGATCCAAGTACTGCTTTTCTGATTTTCATTTTCCAGCCAAAAATCTTCGATCAACTCACTTACAAGCAGATATTTCTCAAGCTCTTCCAGTTGTGAGAGCAAGAAGGTATTATTGATAAAAGCATCTGTATGTTTCTTAAGCAGTGAATGCATTTTCTTTACCCCATGCAGGCCGATACTTAAACCAAATTCACGAAATGCCAGCCTGTACTGTGCCGGGTATTTCAATGTATCTGCACGAAGAAAAAGTTCTATTCCCTTTGAAGCATGTTTTAAGAGTTTGGAAAGCAGTTCGGAAAGTTCTTTTTTTTGTTCAAAGATGATCAATTGGATCAAAAAAGCAGAATCACTCAGAAGTCCGCCGATCCCAAGCGGGTCATCCGTATCCCAATTGATGGATTGTGCCATTTGCGATAAGCCTGTTATCTCAGTATCCAGTGAAGATCTGTCATATTCCAAGGAGGTACTGCTGAGTTCAAGATAGGTAATATAGCCATCCAGAGGGTCATGCTGTCCCATCGACGAGACTAAAGGATAGCTAAGGTCAATACTCATTTTCCAAACCATACGTCTGGCTCCGGCAGGTGTTACATAGGTAAATCTTTCATATGCTGTTTTGGCAAGTTCTATCGCCCAGCGACCGTACTTGGGGTCATCCGTGATGTCACCTACCCGATTCAAAGCATGCATCCATTTGGTCAGATAGTGGAAATACTGTCCATCCTGTTCCCACTCCAAACGTTCATCCTGAGGCTCATCCCTTTTATGCTCATTTCGCTTTTTACCTATGCGCAGTCCTCCGATCGTAGGATGCAGCTCACCTTCTATATCACTCAAACCGCTGATCCATCCGGTACGGATATCATCCTGGCGGTGTTTCCCCAGTATATGGTG
>JALWVW010000295.1 GCA_027079365.1 Campylobacteraceae bacterium
CTGAGGGTCTCTGTCGGCATGATACACAATCTCCTCATTGACCAAATCATATTTGATAAATCTACTGTGTGATTTGCTTTCTTTACTCTCAGGCAATGTCGGGAAATAAAGAAAGTTTTGATCTTTTACCATATTGTAGAGACGAGGGTTATAAAGATATGTATAAGCAATATTACCATCATCTGCTTGGTAATAGATTGTTTTGTCAAACAAGTCACTGATATTTCTATCTTCATCAAATCCGCTCAAGTCATAAGAGATAACTGTTTTTTGAATATTGTCTGCACGACTACCTCTTACGAAATATTTTTCATTGTAGAGATAAAGTTTTGATCTATCGAGTAATGGATATTTATTGAACTCAAACACAGGGATGTCTGAAGTATTTGTTTCGTTGGACTCTGCGACAAAGATAGTATAATTTTCTTTAGCACACAGCAGTAATGTCTTTTTGTAGAGTGATGCTTTTGCTCCTGTTAGTGGATGTATTTCCCATAATTCAAGGTATCCATTTTTACCATATTCAAGTATGTCTGTATCCTCATTATAGTCTACACAATTTAGTGCAACACTATTTGTCTGTTCACCTGTTGCATTAAACTCATTGCCTCCACTTCCCAGAACAATACTACCTCCTTTTGGTGGTATAGCAACTAGAGAATATTTTCCAATATTGGTACTAAGCTGTTTTATATCTATCTCTTGACTATAGTGTTGATTGCTTTTATTACTATCTGCAAATTCTGTTTTGCTGCCTAATTTTATCGTATATTGTGGTATCTCTGATTCATCTCTACAGGGTAAAGCTATCTCAGAGACCATCTTTGCTGCAGCCCCAGAGAGAGGATCTTGTAGCCATAGTTGCACGGAACCTGTGTATGACAAGAAAGCTAAGTTTGTAGCATCATTTAATTCTGTACAGTCAACCGATACATCTGTTTCAAAATTTCCATGAGAGGTATAGCTTGCATTGCCAGTGCCTAGAATTGCTTTTGCTCCCCTAGGAGGTCTGACAAGCAACATAAAGTTACCAGTACCCGACACATGACTAATTTTTATTTTCTGCTTATAGTGCTGTTGTAGATAGTTGGAATTATCTTCATACACCTTCCCTTTATCTTCCAATTCATAATGAGGAAGGTTGGCAATGGGTGTCCTAATAGCATCAGAAAGTCCATTCAGATCCTCTGTGTCTGCATAATACTCTCTCACCATATCCGTAGATCCTGTAAGCCCAACATCTATAATACATGCCTCACGATAGAAACCGGTTAATGCAGCACAAGCCTCCTCCCCCAGTGCTCTCTGTTCAGGAGTCAAGGTGACTATACCTTTAGGAAATTCTGCTTTGATGGCTTCAGGGTTTCTAAACAAAGACTCATAAGGTCGCACCAACCAATCAGCACCAAAGAGACCATAAAGTTCAGTAAAGCTAAGATTGTGGTCACTGGCCAATACCTGTCCGTTTCGTCGTATGAAATCATTGGTCGGGTCGCCATCGTTGTTGCCCATCAGGCCTCTCTCTTCTCCTGAAAATGTATCTGGTCTGGCTATCTGTATCTGTACAAAAGGCTGACCAGCAGAAGCCACACTCAAGATGACACCGTAAGCGTTGGTTTGGCTCTCTTTGGGCCAGACAACCGTCAGTGACGAAGGATAAGTAAGCACATTGCTAGAGGTTGTTTTAGTAACTGCGAGCAAGCCTCCGGAAGGTAAAGTAAGGTAATTACTGCTAGGTTTCTCTCCCCAGTCTCTAGAAGTACCTACATACCTTCTCTCTCCATTGACCCAGATACTTAAGGCATTTATCTTTACGCCTGCACCTCCTCCATGCCCACCAGGACTTGTACCATGAATCTCTACCCTGTCTCCACCAACATTCAGTGCCACTGCTTGTGGCCATGAAGTCTCAAATCCAGGCAAAAAACGAGCCTGTACTTCAAAGCCATCTACGCCATTGATACGAGACAGTATATAATCACCTGAAGCATAATAGTCATACCCTAACTTGTCTGCTGTCACAATATGCGGATCGCCTCTTACATCATCATCGTGGCAGACAAGGATATTGTCGGCTGTATCGAGGATGGTTCCATCGTGTGCCTTGAGTTTGGTCTCTTCTCTCTGCACGCCTGGTTCACCTGGGCAGGTTTTTGTAAATTGTACGGATCTTTCTCCCGCTTCAGGGATGGTAATGGTCTTCTCTTTTGGCTCTAGTGGCGTGCCATCTAGCTCTACCGAGATCTCTTTGTCTCTGTTTTTTATAGTGATTGTCGTTGTGGCTTCTTCTCCCACTTTGGCACTCGCTACTACAGGCGGTACCTTGATCTCGGCACAAAGCTCTACCTCTTTTTTGAACTTACCGCAGATCCATCCAAAACACCCTATAGCAGGTACTTTTAGTTTACTATCTTCAAAGACAGAACCTGGATCTGGACACTCTCCAATATCATATGAAATTACTTCAGTTAAGTCATTGTATGTTGAGCTAAAGCTGTTCACTGGAGCAAGTACACCAATAGACTCAGTACCGGCAAAAAGTTTTTTGAGATAATAACTATCAAAACTTAATCCTTGTACGCTAGCTTCTCCCATACCATCATCATCTACTTCACGATAAGAAAAACTTGCATCTACCTTCATCTCTGATTTTATAACAGCTTTGGCCTCCAAATGAATATCTGATACAAAATATTTAAAAAACTTTACAATGGCATCCGTGGGCTTAATGCTAACTTCTCCCGATGGTACAAATGATATTCCCGAGGATTTATCAGTATCAGATACCTGTCTTGCATTATTCATTGTAAAAGTCAGGCCTCCTTTGACTTTTGCAGCTGCTACTATGCCAAGTTGGGTTATTTTTACATCTAGAAAATCAAGCACATAACCTATAAATCCATTTGATGACACTGCATTGAGGCTAGCTTCAATACCTGTTTCTGTCAGTAAATCAAATTGCCCAGAAACTGCTTCACCTTCGAGATCTCTGCTTCCTAGCCCATCTGCATATCCAAAATTAATCTTATTGGTTAGTCCTTTGGTAGAGATTCCCAATGTCGCTCCCATTGGCAGCGAGGCCTTGCCCATTACAGTTAACTTACCAACAGGTTTTATATTTATTCCCATACCAACAGCTTGAGCCGCCCATCCCAAGGGGCCTGCAGCTAAAAACATTTTATTGATATTGATGCCTTTAGATTTTGCAGTCCAAGTACACCCAGTGTTTGGTTTATCAATATGACCTGTGATATTGACATATGCTTCCAAGGGACTGATATTGAAACCAAAGTCATAGGTTAATGTAGCCTTACTTAAAAAGCATTTTCTTTCGAAGAGGTCTTTTACACTTATCTTCTTTGTTCTTTTTGAAAATCTTGTCATATCAGACTCATTGTTATCTGAACTTACAGTATCCCCTTCTCTGTAAATAACATTTTCTGGGTACAGTCCCTCTTTGACCATAAATTTATCACTAGAATCTGTGATATCATATACTTTGAAAAATTCTAAAGTTATGAGTGCAAACTGCTGATTGTTGCGTGTCTTAACATAGATGACTTTGCCCGAATAAGGTCTGTTTTTAAAGAGATATGAAAGCAGGTCACCCTCTTTGATATGCATATTTTTTACCACGATAGGTAAAGCCAAATTTTGATTATCCTTGAAATATTGTGTAACTTTGTTGGCTATTTCAACTTTAGTAAATTTACTCCCCTGTGCAAAAGTTGGATCACTTGCACCCTCCAAAGGAAAGACAATGGTACTCTCATCCACTACCTTAACCCCTGATTTAAGCTGAGCTACTTCTGCAGTGATCACCGTAGACCAACGCTCAGCTATGGCGCTTGTAGATACATCATCAAAGTTGGGTCGTATGCCTATCAATAGTCGCCCTTGCACTAAATCATCAGGCACATGCACATCCAAGACCCCATCAGCACTCCATGAAGCGTATCGGTCTACATCATTTTGCGTCACATACTCAAAGTTGTCTTTGCCTCTTTGTATGCGTACCACAAAGCGTAGCTTGTTATTGTCTACAGGACCGATGATGCTGCCGTCTTGTCGCTGCTTGTTGAGCAACACAGTATAGCTGTCACCAGCACCAGACATAGAAAAAGGTTTATCCACATGGGTAGAAAACCACTCAGGGTCAGGATCAACCGCTGATGCGACAAGTGTATGTGCTCTAGACAGTCGCCTGGATTGGTCTTCGGGCATATGATTTTTTGCATATTCTGATTTGTTAAAGTCCGCATTGGTGGTATAGGGGACAGTATCATCATTGAGTCTATCTCTCATCTTTTTAAGCAAAGAATCTGCTGTCACTACTTCTATGGTTCTTATTTTAGTGGCAGTATTACCACTACTATCTGTTGCACTGTATTCAATGGTTTGCCTGCCCAATACAGAAGCGTCTACACTCCCTTTTTTAGTGACAGGCACATTTCCATCTCTGTCATCCACGGCCTTGGCTGAGAGATCTATATACATACCATCCTGCATCATGGTTATGTTTGCATCACCGTTTAGTGTAATCACTGGAGGTGTAGTATCAGCTACATTACCTCCTCCACCATCACAAGCTGTTATCATTACCGTGACCACACTTATCATTAGCCACTTCAAACATCTCATCTGTTTCATCGCCATCCCCTTTTGTGAAATATGTGGAAACCAAGCTTCCGTACAACAAGTATGCCTACAAATAGTGGCAAACTTGTGTCAAGTGGGAGTTTTGGGTGTAATTTATGGAAGTCTTGTTGGTTTTTTGTTGTTTTGGTTCACGGTGTTGCCGGAAGATAACATCCTACGGAGATATAAATTGAATACTAAAACTCTTTTTTATAAAAGATATCTGCAGATCTGGAACTAGCACCAAAAGAGATATCCGTTTCGATATTTTTTGTGTTTTGTATCCTCACTTTTACAGAAGATTCTTCGCTCTGATCATAAATGACAGTGATTCTGTCACTCAGTTTTTTGCCCACCTCAAAACCAGCACCGGTAAGCACCAGATGATCTAGTTTGAGACCCATATTGGCAAAAAGAGATTTAACGAGGCTGCCGGCTACCAGATTGCTCACATCACCAGCCCTGTTTTCCCCTCCACCACTGCCTGTGTCGAACATGATAAAAGAGAGTATCTCCTCTCTGCTCATATGTGGATCACTGGAAAAGTCCAGCGCAGGATCCGAAGCTGCACCTGAGACCTTGACACGGATTGTTGTGCCGGTATGGCGGTAAAGGATATTGATATTAAGGATGGGTGCTCTGGGCTTGCCCTTGAAGACAATACTGCTCTTTTGCAGTACAAACTTTTTGCCTTGGAAACGATAGGAGCCTCCAGGAAGCAGTGCGATTTTTCCGTATACTCTCAAGCTTCTACCGTAACGCTTCTTGATACTGAGATCCGGAAGCAGTGCAATATCGATATCTCCCTTTTTATATAACAGTGGCTTGCTGCTGTCCAGTGTCACCTCTGTAGCAATATTTTTCTCAAAATAGTTATTTTTTTTGTGTTGGTGCTGAAGAATAATGATATCACTGTCTGCTGCAAAACTTTTGGTATTGAGATCATACTTGACAATACCACCTTGAAGATGAACTTTGCCATTGACGGAGATCTTGTCACCATTGATATGGACATCCAGACCCAGTGCAGCAATGGTCTCAGCCATTTCATGATCGATCTTCAGCGTAGAGGCTTCCGCCCTTATCTTTCCCTTTTTCTGCTTGAGATTGTACTCTCCTGTAACCCTGAGCATATCATTGAGCCAGAAAGGAGAGAGGAAAACACTGTCGCCTTTAAGCACTACCTTCGAGGGCTTTTTGGCATACAGCTTGATCCCCTGTATCTCTACGGCATAGCGCTCTAGTACCACACCCTCCTCATCCCCTTTTGCCTTTAGAGAAAGATTGGAAAGCTTTGTTGCCTCTTTGCCTTTGCCTATCATGATCTCTTTGGACTGGAGTGTCAGTGCAAGGGATTTGAGATCCTTGACTTCCGCCTGCAGCGTCACCCCCCCACTTACATCCGGAAGGTCTACTTTGTAGATACTGTTGACTGCTTTGAGTAGTGTCTGGATGGCGCTGCTCCCCACCTTGATCGCCAATGCCTTGGTAGAAGCACCGGAGATTTTCAGATGGGTTCCTGCCAGATTGATATCCCCTTTGGTTGCACCCGACTTCAGGTTATAGTCAGCTGCTATCTCCAGTTTCTTTGCATGGAGTTTTGCCTGCAGGGCATCCCCTTTGAGCGTGGCTGTGATCTGCAATGGACTGAGTGCTTCAAAGTGGATATTTTTATCCAGATTTTTGA
Organism: Campylobacteraceae bacterium; assembly: GCA_027079365.1. Taxonomy (GTDB): domain Bacteria; phylum Campylobacterota; class Campylobacteria; order Campylobacterales; family Sulfurovaceae; genus JAAXPZ01. Next base: position 6,326 of record JALWVW010000295.1, read on the forward strand.
GCAATGACTTGGTAGGAACCGTGGCTATGGCCTCCAAAGAGATCATCTTGTCATAGCTTACATTGGCATCTACAGTGAGTACATTTGAGAGGAGTTTGGCTTTGGCATGGAGAGGAAAAGTCCTATTGGTATCGAATGGCATATCAATCAGAATTTTGGCCTTGGTGCCCTTGAGTGCCCTAGGAAGCTTGACCAGTTCTCCTGCCGACAGTGCTTCTTTACTCTCGAGATGGACTGCACCTTTGGCAAAATTTTTCAGCGTGACTTTTCCCTGGAGTTTGGTACTTTCTATCGTAGCAAGCAGATCACTCAAATTGCCATCAAAATTGACGGTCGTATTCTTGAGCAAAGAGGAAAACTTGGGGTCGATGCCATCGATGCCGTCTGCAGAAAGCCCTCCTTTGAATGCAAACTGATCTTTGTGCCAAAACTGCAGATGCACAGCTGTGTTTTTTGTATAGGGGGTACTGATATTGGATTCCAGATTGCCAGTAAGCTCTCCCGTGGCAAAGAGATATGTGACATGCAAAAGTGAGGGCTTGATATCGAGGTTGAAGGCATCTTTGTCGGCATCCAGCAATCTCGAAGCGGAAAATACCATACTGGCAAGCAGATGATCCTGATTTGTCACCGCATCGATAGAAACTTTTTGGAGTGCGCCTTTACGCAGCGGCAGATGGTATCTGCTCAGCAGTGCATCTTCTGGCACTATATCGATATGACTCTTGAGCTGGTTGTCCTTGATACTGCCTTGCTGTGTCACAGTGGCGATTGGGCTGACTGCATGGAAGCTTATCTCTCCTTCTTTGACACTTTTGTGAGGCAAGTCTATCTCCAGTGCTTCTGCTCTGAGCGTTATCTTGCTGATTGGAATATCTACTTGCACCATAGGCAGAAGTGTCATCTCTACCTCATCCAAAAGTATGCGATCTGAGATAAAAGGTATCTTCAGGGTTGCATTGCTCTCTGTTGGAGTCTTTTTTTCTGTATCTTCGCTGCTGCTATCCTCAGAAGAGACGAGCCCCAAGATTTTCGTCACATTAATATCATTGATCGTTACTTTACGAAAACGCATCTGATCAGAGGTAGCCAGCAGGTCGATCTCTGCCTTGGCAACATCTGTACGCAAAGAAAATACCAGTTCGCCCAACAGATTCTCCTGATCCAGATCCACCTCAAGCGATTTACCGTCTATTGTCAACAAAGAGAGAAGTATACCCTGATAAGTTCTGGGCAAGACCGTAGCTTTGAAACGCTTCACCTGAAGCTTTTTGGGGATGAAGATACTGGGGCTTTCTTCTGTTGTGCCATTGCCCTCTTCTGTCTGGGTACTGTTGTCCTCCAAAAAGAGCCGTTCGATCTCTTCTGTATTGAGTCCCCCAATATAGAGATCGCTCAGATACAGGTCTCGGCCATGGTACTTCCCCTTGATATCGGCACGCCCCAAAGAGGTTTTTGCCATGAGCTCCAATGTACCAAAGGCAAAATCATCCTCAGCGTAGTCGATAGATTTTACCCTCAGATCAGCCTGTGCAAAATGGATATCGGAGATCGTAAAAGGAAGCATCGTGAGCTTTACATCATTGAGGCGTACGGAAAAAGGGAAATTACTGCTGCTGTTATCCTCTTCACTGTCGGAAAAATCAGAGATCATAGCCTCAAGATACTGTTCATTGACCCCATGAAGTATCAGATGTGAGGCGGTGATCTTTTTTTCCAGAAGCGTGGCAGGATTGAGTTTGACTTTGATCTCTCGTGCCAGTTTCTTCTCTTTGTAGTACAGCCCCTCTATGGTGATACCTTCCCAGGCATTGCCACTTACTTTGTCATAGCGTACCTCATACTGAGGGGCAAAGTAGCTGGCTGCCTTGTCAAAAACGTAAGAGGAGTTGATCGCGACATAGAGCAACCCCAACAGAACGATCAGGAAAAGGATCAAATAGAGAAAAAGTCTCTTGAAAATTCTCAAAATGACTGTCCTATCTGGAAACTGATCCCATACTGATCTATATCTTTGATATTGGCACCGACATCTACTTTGATCGGACCAACCGGAGTCAGATAACGCAGCCCAAATCCGGCCGCATTGATCGTCTCTCCTTTGAAATCATAAGAGGCTTCATTGATCATAGTGCTGTCAAAAAAGAGTGCCCCGGAAAGGTCACCATATAGCGGATAGTCCGCCTCCACCGAAAGATTCAGCCAGGTTTTTCCACCCAGTGCACTGCTGGCTACTGGTGAAGTAATAATACCAATATCATGCTCACCATAGGCACGGTTACTATACGCTCCTCCGGCGTAAAAACGCTTGGAGGCAGGCACCTGATTGGAGAGCTCATCCAGTACTCCTACTTTGCCTACAGTTGCCAGCGTCAGCGCACCAAAACTCTTGATCAGTCTGCCTTCAAGCAGGAACTTGTAATAACTGCTCGCAGCTGGTTTGTAGTCCACCCCATACTCTGCATAGGCAGAGAAGTAGTAGCCGTTCTTGGGATTGGTTTTGGAGTCCCGTCCATCATACACAAAGCTGGCAAAAGGATAGAACAGCAGGAAGTTTCCTTCGATGATCGCAGGATTAACGGCTGTTCTTTGGATATCAATATTTTCCATTCCCACACCCAGTGCCACAGTAATATCGTCCCGTTCATAGGTGAGCTTCGCTCGCAAATAACCCTTGTTCTCATCATAGGCATCGTAGATCGTGTGGGAAAAGCCCAGCTCAGTATAGAAATCAAAATAATCCCCATTGAGTGCGATCAGTGCTGGTGAAAACAGCGTCATCTCTCCATACTTGCTCTTATCGGAGTAGTGTAGTTTTGAGGTAAATTTGCGTGCTTCTCCCATAAAGTTGCGCCGTTCGTAATAGAGTTGGAGGCGCATGCCCAGGGCTGTATCGTAGCCGATACCTCCCTTGAAGAGATTGAACTTCTCTTTGGGAGAGAGGCTGACCTCCATAGGGATGACTGAACGAGGTGCTTTACGATACTCTTCCTCCTCTATATCCTCTTCTGCCTTGGGTGCTACCGTACCGGAGCCGAAGGCATCCAGGCTATTGAGTGCAGAGAAAGTACGGCTGATCTTCTCTGTAGAAAACACCTCTCCTTTTTTATATCTCAATCTGGAGCGGATGACCTTTTCAGAAATATCCTCAGGTTTACTGACGACCCTGGTCTCTCCAAAATAGCAAAGCGCTCCTTTTCTAAGCAAATATTTCAAAGCGACCGTTCGTTTGTCCAGATCCACATAGGCTTTGGTATCGAGTTGATAGTTACAGTACCCCGCTTTCATCAGTAGATTTTTGATCTCCTGTTTGATGCGGACAAACTTGGCTGCTTCAAAACGCGTGCCCGTCTTAAAGGCTGCTACCGGAGGAATATTAAAGTCTGTATCGATCTGCAGGTCATCGACAATGACCGGCTTCTCTTCATTGACAGTGACCTTTACCTGCTTGGGGTTGTTTTTGACACTGATCTTGGCATCATAATAACCTTTAGAGTCAAGAAACTGCCTCATAGTATCAGCAATGGTAGGAATGATCTTTTTGGCAACACTGTTTTTGTCCTCCCCCCAAAATACAAACCAGCTCTTCTGTTTCACACCCAGTGCATCGAGATACTCAGAGGTTTTGATCGCATGGTTGCCCTGGATGATGATCTCTTTGGTGCTTTCAGGTGCTTTGCTGGTGACATTGCTGTCTCCCCAGCCCCACACACCTAACAGTATCCAAAAGAGAACAGCTATTCTCATCTACTCTACCTTATGCTCTCGTATGACCATCGCCATAGATCTTGTACTTGTAGGTGGTCAGCTCATTGATCCCCATGGGGCCTCTGGCGTGGAGTTTGTTGGTAGATATCCCCACCTCTGCACCGAAGCCAAACTGTCCTCCATCGGTAAACTGCGTGCTGGTATTGAGATAGACACAGGCGGAATCTACAGTGTTGAGAAAGAGCTCTGCTGTCGTATAATTTTCTGTGATGATCGCATCTGAATGCCCCGAACTGTGTGCAGCGATATGCGCAGTTGCCCCTGCTACCCCCTCTACTGTTCTGATCGAGAGTACATTGTCCAGATACTCTGTATCCCAGTCCTCCTTTGTAGCAGGCGCAATGTCAATGATTCTCCGTGTCTGCTCACACCCTCTCAGTACAGTACCGTAGGTCGCGAATGCTTCCCGCACCTTAGGAAGCACCTCTACCGCCACCGCCTCATCCACCAGCAGTGTCTCCATCGCACCACAGATACCTGTACGGCGGCACTTTGCATTGGTGATGACAGAGAGTGCTTTCTCAATATCAGCTGCCTTGTCGATATAGGTATGGCAGAGCCCCTTGTCATGCTTGACCACAGGCACGGTAGCGTTTTGTGAGACATACCTGATCAAGGCTGCCCCACCACGCGGTACAATCAGATCTACATACTTGTCCTGCTTGATCAGACTTGCCACTCCTTCTCTGGAGCTGTCCGGCAGCAATGCAATCGCCTCTTTTGGCAATCCTCGCTGAGCCAAGACCCCCTGTAGCACCTCTGCAATGGCTCTGTTGGAGTGCTCTGCCTCTTTACCTCCTTTAAGGATCGCTACATTTCCACTCTTGAAACAAAGCGCCCCCACATCTGCCGTGACATTGGGTCTGGACTCATAGATGACGCCCACCACACCGATAGGTACAGAGACCTTCTCTACTCTAAAGCCCGCATCGGTAACCCAGCCATCCAATACCCTACCCACAGGCTCGCGCAGTGCCGCGATCTCTCTGAGTGAGTTGGCGATATCTGCCACCCTGCCAGCATCAAGCATCAGCCTGTCCTGTAGCGCCTCCGAGATAGCGTGCTCCTTGGCATAGGCCATATCTTTGGCATTGGCTTCAAGTATCGTACCAGATTCTGACGCGATCTCATCTGCCATTGCTTCGAGAATACTACGCTTCTGCGCACCTGTCAGCGTAGCAATCACGCTGCTGCTTGCTTTGGCCTTTTTGAGAAAATCTTGCATGTTTTTTCCTGTAATATTCTAATTGAACCCTCTGAATAAACTGTATTTGGATGATTATATCAGAACAATGTTTTTATCACACTTTTGGGTGCCTGTATCAGCAGTGGTTTCTTGTTTTGGTCAAGCCATTTCAGTATCCTGAGTATCTCCGGTTTTCCCATGGCCGTACAGCCTACTGTAGGCTTGCCACTCTTTTTTTTGATATGCATAAAGATACACGATCCTGCCCCAGGAGTGCGCTTGGGATTATGATCCACAAAGAGTCCATAGCTGTAGAGTCCACTGGGGAACTTCATAGGCTCGAAGCTCTTGTAGTCCTTGCGTACTTTTCGGCTGTCTATCACCTGATTGTAGTAGTTTGATCGGCTGTCATCCACACAGCGATGGGCGCTGGTCATGCGGTGATAGGGATAGTGCAGTTTCAACACTTTGTCTCCAAAGGCATAGGGGAGCCTAAATACCCCCGCTGGTGCCCTGCCGTCTCCTTCTCGTTTGATACGCTTGGTACCCTTGGGGACAATGTGTAGCCCTCTGCCCCATGCTAGACCATTTTTGCCCACTTTGACTGCGATATGCTTGCCTACTTTGTGCCATTTTTCTGCCTGCTTCTCATATCTCTGCAGCAAACCACTGCTGGCTGACCAGTCAGCAGTGGTCACCACGAGAAGCTGTCTGCTCGAAGAAGGGATCTTTGCTGACAGGAAGACAGACAGCAGCAGTACAGACAGCAGGCCTCTAACCATCATCGCTACTCTCATTATTATCTGCATTGACCTTCTGCAGATAGGCATGAATCGTTCTAATCTCTTTGTCCGTCAAGAAATAGCGGGGCATAACCCCCTTGCCCTGCTGTACACTCTCTCTGATCTGCACCAGTGAAGCAGTACGGATATCCGGGCCACTGATCGTCACGCGCACTCCTTTGGCATTGTGGTAGCTGACGATCTCTCTACCCTCTCCCGTCTCCCCATGGCAGGGAACGCAACTTACTCCTCTGGGGTCACGATAGAGCATCTGCCCATACTCAAACTCCGAGATAAAATCCTCGGCCTGCAAAGAAAACAGGCAAAGACACAGTAAAGATATTTTTTTCATTTAAGCACCTGAAGGGGATCTCCAATAGTTCCCTTAATATTTTTCGATATAATACCGTAAAAATTATCCAAAGTATATCATAAGAGACTAAGTCCATCTCAGCATATATTTGAAAAGGTCAGTCACATACCATGCAACTCATCGATGGAAAATCCCTAGCCCAACAGACCCAAGCCCAAGTCGCCAAAGAGGTAGAGCTCCTCAAGCAGACCCGCAATATCGTCCCCGGACTGGCGGTGATCCTGATTGGCGACGATCCTGCCAGTCACGCCTATGTCAAGATGAAAGCCAAAGCCTGCGAAAAGGTCGGCTTCTATGCCATCACCCACTCCATGCCTGAAACCATCAGTCAAGAAGAGATCATTGCCACAATCGAAATGATCAACGACAATCCCCGTATCGATGGTATTCTGGTACAGCTCCCACTCCCCTCTCACATCGATACAGACAAGATCATCGAGGTGATCGATCCCAAAAAGGATGTGGACGGATTTCACCCCTACAATGTCGGCAGACTGGTTACCAAACTTGACTGCTTTGTGCCCTGCACACCACTGGGTGTCATGAAGATGTTTGAAAAATATGAGATCGATCTACAGGGCAAGGATGTCTGTATCGTAGGTGCGAGCAACATCGTAGGCAAACCTATGGCATCTCTACTGCTCAATGCCGATGCAACTGTCACTGTCACCCATATCCACACCAAAGACCTCGCAGCACACACACGCAGTGCCGACATCGTGATCGTCGGTGTAGGTAAACCCAATCTCATCACCAAGGAGATGGTCAAAGAGGGTGCCGTAGTCATCGATATCGGTATCAACCGGCTTGATGACGGCAAATTGGTGGGTGATGTGGATTTTGACTCTGTCCAAGAACAATGCAGCTTTATTACCCCAGTGCCTGGAGGTGCAGGCCCCATGACCATCGCCATGCTTTTAGAAAACACGCTCAAAGCAGCAAAATCCAGGGAGATCCTGTGAAAAACTTCCTGAAAAAACTCTACCATTTCTCCGGTACCTGGACGGGTGCAATCTTTTTTGTCCTAATCATGATCTTTTTTGTGGCGCAGTCCTTTGTCATCCCCAGTGGTTCCATGAAACGCTCTATGCTTATCGGAGATTTTCTCTTTGCCAAAAAGTTCAGCTACGGGATTCCTATCCCCGAACTTCCCT
>JALWVW010000296.1 GCA_027079365.1 Campylobacteraceae bacterium
CGATATGTGGTGTCATCGGCATCATGTGGCGATATTTGGCGTCATGTGGCGTTATTTGGCGTTATTTTGCGCTATGTGGCGGTATGTGGCGTTATTTGGCGCTATGTGGCGTTATGTGGCGTTATTTGGCGTTTTGTGGCATTATTTGGCGTTATATGGGGCTATGAGTCGTTATGCGGCGTTATATGGCGTTATGTGGCATTATGTGGCGTTATATGGCGTTATGTGGCGTTATATCGCGTTATGTGGCGTTATGTGGCGTTATGTAGCGGTATGTGGCGATATGTTGCGGTATGTGACGGAATATGACGTTATCTGGCGTTAGTTGACGTTAGGTAACATTATGTGACGTTATGTGACGTTATGTGAAGTTATGTGGTGTTATGTGGTGTTATTTGGTTTTATGTGATGTTATGTGGCGTTATGTGGCGTTATTTAGCGCTATGTGGCGATGTGTGTCATAATGTGTCCTTATGTGGCGTTATGTGGCGAGATGTGGCGTTATGTGGCGTTTTGTGGAGTTATGTGGGGTTATGTGGCGTTTTTTGCGTCTTGTGGCGGTATGTGGCGTTATGTGGCGTTATGTGACGATATGTGGTTTTAGTTGACGTTATGTAACATTATGTGACGTTTTGTGACGTTATGTGATGTTATGTGATGTTATGTGGTGTTATGTCTTTTTTTATGATGTTATGTCTCGTTATGTGGCGATATGTGGCGTTATGTGGCGTTATTTGGCGTTTTGTGGCGTAATGTGGTGTTATGTGGCGTTTTGCGGCGTTATGTGGCGTTATGGAGCGACATGTTGCGTTAAGTAACATTATGTGACGTTATGTGACGTTATGTGATGTTATGTCATGTTATGTGGTGTTTTGTGCTGTTATGTGGTGTTTTGTGGTATTATGTGATGTTATGTGTCATTATGTGTCGTTAGGTGGCGTTATATGGCGATAGTTGGCGTTGTGAGACGTTATGTGACGATATGTGATGTTATGTCATCTTATGTGGTGTTATGTGGTGTTATGTGATTTTATGTGTCATTATGTGTCG
>JALWVW010000297.1 GCA_027079365.1 Campylobacteraceae bacterium
AAGGTATACCCCAGCTTCATCATCAGATCCATCAGCCAGCGGTGACGCAACAGGGTAAAGAAAGCGCGCTTGAACCAGGCGATACCATATTTGTTGGCAATGCGGGCTCTGACCTCTTCGATTACCATATCTGTAGGCAGATCATTGGGGCAGACATCGACACACTGAGTGCAGAGAAAACAGCTCTCAAAGATATCTTTGGCGGTCTTGTCCAGCTCCAAGTGCCCTTGCTTGTAGGCTCCCAAGAGTTCTATAAATCCTCTGGGAGAGGTGGTTTCATCTGGGTTGACCTGATGGATGGTACAGACGGGGATACATTTACCACACTTGATGCAGTCATCACTGGTCTTGGTGAAGTCGAAGATATCTTCTAGTTGACTCATTTGTTTTTTGCCTCAAAGTTATTTATGTTTCTTTCTGTTCATTTTTTTCTTTTTCCCGTGGATGAAAAAGAAAGAAAACGAACCAAAAAAAGAAAAAATCCAAGGGGCTGACGCCTCTTACTATATGTTACTGTTATTCAATATATCATGTGTTTGTTGAAATTACCATGTAATCTCAATAAGCCAATGATACAAATACACTAATAACCAATACGCAGAGCAATGCTAGACTGTTTTGGAGAAGCTCTTTTTGTTTCCGCCATACTGGTGCATATAGGCGTCAAACGGCATGGCGATATTTCGGATCAGTAGTGTGCCTGTGGGGCTGACAGAGATCTTGTCCTCTGTGATAGTGACCAGGTCGCCCTCTACAAACTCCTGTAGTGCCTCCAGTGCATCAGCAAAATAGTCTGCAAAGACAATACCATGCTCTCTTTCTACTCTCTTGATATCGATGGAGAAGTTTGCCATGAGTTCCATAATGACTGCTTTGCGCAGGACATCATCATCGCTCAACTCTAGGCCTTTTTCAAAGGGTAGTCTGCCTGCATCAATCGCTGCTTCATAGGCTTTCATATCTTTGGTGTTTTGGGCATAGTATCGGCTGCCTTCACCGATACTGGTCAGTCCGATACCGATGAGGTTGGCGCCGCCTTTGGTGGTGT
>JALWVW010000298.1 GCA_027079365.1 Campylobacteraceae bacterium
AGGGATATCCTCAGAATAGGGGCGATCTCTCAGGCAGTAGGAGAGAATACCGCTCTCAAGTTGGATGCCAATCAGGGCTGGAGCCCCGAAGAAACAGTCAGCTTTCTTGCTGACCTGAAAAAGAAAGAGATAGAAGTCCAGCTGATAGAGCAGCCCGTCAAACGGGAAGATTACAAGGGGCTGAAGCGTATCAAAGAGCGGAGTGCTGTGCCGATACTGGCAGATGAGAGTGTTTTCTCCCCCGAGGATGCCAGGATACTGCTGCAGATGCAAGCCGTAGATCTGATCAATATCAAACTGGACAAATGCGGAGGTATCTCCAGGGCACTGGTGATCGCAGATATCTGTGAAGAGTATGGTGTGCAGTGCATGATCGGCTGTATGCTTGAAGGAGCGATCAGCGTAGGTGCTGCTGCGCATGTGGCTTCAGCCAAAAGTCAGACGATCACCCTGTATGATCTTGATGCACCCATGTTGTGTGCCAAATCCATTGTTCAGGGAGGTGTACTGTTTGAGGGGGCAGATATCCTATTGTCTGAGAAGCCGGGACTGGGTATAGAGAGCATAGAGGATGTGGTATGGTATGATATTGCTTAATGCGGTCATAATAACAACAAGGAGAGAAAATGATACTTTATATACATGGATTTAGGAGTACGCCCAATTCGGATAAAGCGTTGCTATTCAAAGCCCATTATGGTGATCGGGTCGTGATCGCTGATTTCTCGTATGAGCCTGAAGCAGCGATAGTAGAATTGGAGCAGATCATGGCCAAAAACGATATTACAGGCATGATCGCCAGCTCCCTGGGAGGCTTCTATGCTACCTACCTCTCTGAGAAGTATGCGGTCAAAGCAGTATTGATTAATCCTTCAACCAAACCTTATGAGACACTAGAGAGGTATCTGGGCACCAATGAGACCCATGATGGGGCATTGTTTGAGTGGAAAAAAGAGCATCTGGTACAGTTAGAGCAGTTTGCCGTGAAGGCACCCACTACAGAGCGCTATGCTCTGTTTTTGCAAAAGGGAGATGAGATACTGGACTACCGTGCTGCACAAAGATACTACGCTGGTGCTGAAACTGTACTGGAAGAGGGGGGAAGTCATAGATTTGGAGGTATCGAACGGCACTTTTCTCGAATAGATCATTTTTTAGCTGTTTAGCAATATATTGAGAAATAGGACAAATTTTATCCAGTATTAATAATTTTAGGATAGAATTCCTTTACAAATAAAAATTATCGTAAGGAAAAATAATGTTAGTAACAAAAAAAGCACCGGATTTCACCGCAGCAGCCGTATTGGCCAATGGACAGATCGTAGAGGATTTCAACCTGATGGACAATTTGGGAGAGAAGGGTGCTGTACTCTTTTTCTATCCCCTTGACTTCACTTTTGTTTGTCCTTCTGAGATCATTGCATTCTCACACAGAGCAGAAGAGTTTACCAAAAGAGGGATCAATGTCATCGGTGTCTCTGTAGACAGCCAGTTCTCACACTTTGCCTGGAGAGAGACGCCAGTGGCTGAGGGCGGTATTGGCAGGATCAATTTCCCACTTGTGGCTGATCTCAGCAAGCAGATCGCCAGAGACTATGATGTGCTCCTGAATGAATCAGTCGCACTCAGAGGCTCTTTTCTGATCGATGCAGATGGTACGATCAGACATGCAGTGATCAATGACCTGCCACTGGGTAGAAATGAAGATGAAATGCTCAGAATGGTAGATGCGATGCTTTTCACCAATGAGCATGGCGAAGTATGTCCGGCAGGTTGGCAGGCAGGGGACGAAGGGATGAAGGCCAGTACCGAAGGTGTGGCAGAATATCTTGCCAAGCATGCTGAAGCGCTCTAAGAAGCTGTGATGACGACAGAATATGCACAGCTTCTCAAGGCACATGCGCTCAAAGCAACTTTTCAGCGCACCCAGATATTGGAAGTGATAGAGAGGTATGGGCATATCGCTATCGAGAAGATCTATGAAGAGGTCTCCAAGGTACATGCCTCTCTCTCACTGGCTACGATCTATAAAAATATCCTGCTGATGGTAGAGAAGGGTGTCTTGACCGAGGTACCTATCATTGGACAAAAAAGCAAATATGAGATCGCCAAAGAGGAGCATATCCATCTAATCTGTACCTCTTGCGGCACTGTCATGGATAAAATGCTGGATGTAGATACAGCGCAGGATACAGAAAAAGTAGCCGAAACTTCAGGGTTTAGCCTGGATCACCGCCAGCTCAATCTCTATGGCCTTTGTGAGGCCTGCAGGGGCTAGAGTTTCTACACATGTTTGCGTATTTTGGTGTTGTCTGCCACATACGCCTTTCTCGCTACTACTTAAACAGCGCCGACCCCACCCGTATCAGATTTGACCCACACGCGATCGCCAGTTCATAGTCGCCACTCATACCCATTGAGCAGATACTTGCACCCTCTTTTTCCAACTTTTCGTAGATACGGTGTGTGGTCTCAAAGCTCTCTTTGATCAGTTTGCTATCTGTAGTATGGGCTCCGATGGTCATCACACCTTTGAGCTTGATGGCGGGACAAGTCTCTATGATCTGTTGATACCTGTCATAGGCTTCATCACTGCCAAAGCCTGATTTGCTCTCCTCTTCGGATGCATTGATCTGGAGCAGGCACTGCATGGTGCTGTTTTTCGCTTCGAGTTTTTTGTTGAGCTCTTCCGCGAGAGAGAGGGAGTTGAGTGAGTGCATAAGTGCAGGATGCAGATCGATGAGGTTGTTGATCTTGTTTTTCTGTAGAGAGCCGATCATGTGCCACTCTAGCGGGAGGTTTTCCAGCTGACCCATACGCTCTTTGAGCTGCTGCACCTGATTCTCCCCAAAGGCACGCTGACCCAGACTGTAGAGCGTGGAGATATTTTCTACCTCTGTATATTTGCCTACGACGACCAGTTTGACGATATGGTGGTCACTGACTTTGAGCCTGGATTCTTCTAGATTCCAGAGGACGCTGTCTAGATTGGTTCTGAGTGTTTCTTTGTCTTGTATCATGGGTGTGTCCTTGGTGGGTATTTGGTGCATGTTACGCACTTTGCATAGTAAAATAATACCAAAATTTTCTAACTTTTTATTGGGCTAGCCCCAAATCCTATTGACATCATTGTAGAGCCCTAGTCCCATCAGTCCAAACAGTAGCGCCCAGCCAAAGAGTGTCAGGTAGTAGAGTGCAGCTTCACTGGGCTCTCTGCGGGTGAGCATCTCGTAGAGGTTGAACATGATATGTCCACCATCCAGTGCTGGGATAGGTAGGAGGTTGAGTACGCCGAGATTGACTGAGATCAGTGCCATGACAAAGAGCAGATAGATGATCCCTCTCTCGGCAAATTTCATGATCACATCAAAGATCGTGATGGCACCCCCTACATTTTTGCTGTCTATCTCTCCGGTGATCATTTTTTTGGTACCTACTGCGATCATAGTGGCAGATTTTTTGGTCTCGTTCCAGGCGTAGAATAGAGCCTCTCTTGGGCTAAAGTGTATCTTCAGGGTTCTGGGAATATCTGTGTTGATGCCGATGATCCTGCGTTTGACTGCTTCCTGGAATTGGTTTTTGCCATCGATAATTTGTGTGCCCAGTGTCAGGGTATGCAGGGCATGGTCTCTCTCTACTTCGAGATGAATCTCTCCGGCAGAGTTGCGAATCAGTGTGCCTATCTCATACCAGTAGGTGATGGGCATGTCGTTGACCTTCTGTATTCTGTCACCGACCAAGATGCCGGCTTTCTCTGCGGGCGAGCCTTTTTGTACTTGACTGACGACAGGAGGAAGATAATCTACGGCTACGACAGCAGGGGCACCACTCAAAGCAATGAAAAGATAGACAAAAAATGCGAGAATAAGATTGGCAAAAGGGCCCGCCAGTAGGATGATGATACGCTGCCAGGGTTTCTTGGCATTGTAGCTATCACTGTCACTGCTCTTGAGCGTGGGATCACTGTCATCCTGTCCTTTCATTTTGACATACCCTCCCAGAGGGATAGCAGAGAATGCCCATTCGGTACCACAACACTGTTTGCGGTGGAGGATCTTACCAAATCCTATACTGAAGCGTTCCACTTTGACACCAAAAAATTTGGCTGCTGTGTAGTGTCC
>JALWVW010000299.1 GCA_027079365.1 Campylobacteraceae bacterium
ATAGCTCTCCTGCGTCGTGGCACCATACCCATAGGTAAGACTGTCTCCAAAAGCAAGTATCTTGTCGGATTGTTGTATGGGGAGCACAATAGGTTTCACAGGTTCATTCCTCCAAAGTGTCACAGCCACAGCAATCCCGAGAATGAGTAGTATGATTTTCATGTGTCATTGTAGCATAGAGTAGGAGAGTTATCCTAAAGATTTTTCATTAGGCAAGCAATTATGGTGTCCAGAATGTATGTTGATTCTATAAACGATTCTGTATCCTGATAATATTTTGTGTTAATCCAAATTTATACATTAGAATTACCATAATTTGTGCAATTGCTAATAATAAAAATCAAAAAAACCTAAGTTTTGTTTGGATAGTATTACCCACTAAATTAGCTAGGGGGAGATAAAATAAAAAGAAATAAACAGATTGGTGCAGTGCTATTGGCACTTGGGATCACATTCATTACAGGTTGTGGCGGTGGCAACAGTGGTAGCAGCGACAATAAATATGTACTTATTATGCACCGCACGCCTTCAGGAGTCTGTGAAAATCCTTTGTTCACCGATCTTCTTAAAAACGAAGGATTCGAAGGCCTTTCTACAGAAGAGTATGGCTTCTATGATAAAGACTGCTGGGACTATCAAAATGCAAGAGCCTGTGAAGAAGATGATTACAATAAGGATCTGGATGGTGCAGCACCTGCTGATTGCATCATCAAGTTTGACGACTATTCCAGACGCGGTAAAAAAGTAAGAGTTTCGGACTCTAGCCAAAATGAGACAACATGGGCAGAAAAAGCAACAAGCGCAATCTCTGCTTCTATAGAATAATTTGCACTACTTCACATTCCATATCTTCCGATATGGAATACCTAATTCCTTCATGCTTACTATATTTCTTTTTATAGCGCTTCCGGATACGACAGAATCGCACCGGATCACGCAGTAGTCTTACGAGATATTGATAACTACCTCGCCGTTTTGCACATCGAACTCCACATTGGCTCCCTCTGTGACTTTGTCTTCGAGTATCAGCTCAGCCAGTCTGTCCTCTACTACCTCATAGAGCGCCCTCTTGAGTGGTCTGGCGCCATAGACGGGATCGAAGCCTGCTTCGGCAATATAGGCCTTGGCTGCGGGGCTCAGGCTGATATGGATATCTCGCTCTGAGAGCTTTTTCTGGATATCTTTGAAGAGAATATCCACGATCTTGGTGATCGCCTCTAGATCCAGTGGATTGAAGATCACGATATCGTCCAGGCGGTTGAGGAACTCTGGCTTGAATACCCGCTTGAGCTCGTCATTGACTGCCTTTCTCCTGTCCTCGGGATCACGAAACTCCATGATCTTGTCTGAGGCAATATTGGAAGTCATGATGATAATAGTGTTTTTGAAATCCACCGTGACCCCTTTGTTGTCCGTCAGTCGTCCATCATCAAGCACCTGCAGAAGTGTATTGAACACATCCGGATGTGCCTTCTCTATCTCATCGAAGAGCACGACACTGTAGGGCTTGCGTCTGACTGCTTCGGTGAGCTGGCCACCTTCATCATAGCCGACATAGCCCGGAGGCGCACCGACCAGACGGCTGGCAGCATGCTTCTCCATATACTCGGACATATCGATACGGATCAACGACTTCTCCGAGTCAAACAGGAACTTCGCCAGCGTCTTGGCAACCTGTGTCTTACCCACGCCGGTAGGCCCCAGGAACATGAAGCTGCCGATAGGTCTGTTGACATCAGAGAGTCCTGCTTTGTTACGCTTGATGGCTCTGGAGACTGCCTTGAGCGCCTCATCTTGCCCTACGACTTCCTCATTGAGAATACTCTCTATGGCCAGGATCTTCTCTTTCTCTCCTTGGAGCATCTTGTTCACAGAGATGCCGGTCCAACGACTGACAATACTGGCGATCATCTCCTCATCTACAGAATTTTTGAGCAGTGTGCCCTCTTGCATCATCGCTCGCCACTTCTCTTCGAGTGCGCTGAGCTGATTTTGTTTCTCCAGGATCAGCCCATGCTCAATCTCTGCAACCCTGGAGAAGTCACCCTCTCTTTTGGCGAACTCAGCCTGCGTGCGTAGAGATTCAATCTCACTTTTGATCTGGGCAATATCATTAAAGACCGCCTTCTCATTCTCAAATTTACTCTGCAGTGCAACCCTGCGCTCCTCCAGATCTGCCAGCTCTTTCTCTATCTCTTCAAGCCTGCTGTCATTCTTGCTGCCCTCCTCCATCTTGAGCGCTTCTCTCTCTACCATCAGTGTAGAAATCTCACGCTTGACCTTTGCTAGATCTGTAGGCTCGCTCTCGATCTGCATCTTGAGCTCAGCTGCGGCCTCATCGATCAGGTCGATCGCCTTATCAGGCAAGAATCTGTCGGTGATATAGCGGTCAGAGAGCTTGGCAGCTGCCACCAGTGCCGCATCGGTGATCGTGACATTATGGTGTGCCTCCAGTCTATCCTTGATTCCCCTGAGAATCTGTAGCGCTTCGTTAATACTGGGCTCATCTACTTTGACCGGCTGGAAGCGTCTCTGCAGTGCCGTATCTTTCTCGAAGTACTTACGGTACTCCTTGAGTGTGGTAGCACCGATTGTGTGTAGCTCTCCTCTGGCCAGAGCCGGCTTGAGAATATTGGCAGCATCCATACTACCTTCACTCGCCCCCGCTCCTACAATCGTATGGATCTCATCGATAAAGAGGATCACATTGGCAGACTGCTTGACCTCGTCAATCACAGCCTTGAGCCTGTCCTCAAACTCTCCACGGTATTTGGCACCTGCGATGAGACGACTCATGTCCAGTGCCACTACGCGCATATTCTGCAGACTCAGCGGCACCTCTTTGTTGACAATACGCTGTGCCAGGCCTTCGACGATCGCTGTCTTACCCGTGCCCGGTTCTCCAATGAGGATCGGGTTGTTCTTGGTCTTACGAATGAGAATCTGCATCATGCGCTGCACCTCTTCATCTCTTCCGATCACAGGATCCAGCTCTCCGTCCAGTGCCTTTTTGTTGAGATCAATGCCATACTTTTCCAGTGCCTCCAGTGTCTCATCACCACTTTGCGAATCGATACTCTTTCCTCCCCGGATGGCTTCCAGCGTTTTCTTATATTCATTCATATCAACATATTTACCCAGCGTCTCCTTCATAAAGCTCTCGCCGGCATTGGCGAGCAGCCAGGTATCTACCGCCAGATACTGGTCTCCGTTGGCAGCCATGACCCCTTCTGCATTTTGCAGGGTTCTGACAAGCTCTTGAGAGAGTCGGATCGTCTCTTTTGTCACCGAAGAGACTGTTGGCAGCCTGTTGACTGCGCTCTTGACCTCCAGCTCTACTGCGGCCTTGTCTACACTCATTTTGTTGAGTGCCTGATGCAGGATCGATCCACTGTTGGTCAGTAGCGCCCACAGCAGATGGATCGGCTGTACTTCCTGGTTTTTACTATGCAGTGCGAGTGAGAGCCCTGACTCAATAGTACCTTGCATTTGGTTGGTTAGTTTTTCTAGTATGCTCATGTTTATCTCCTGTTAGTGAACTTTCACTATTATAGGGCATCTCTCATAATAGGTGATACCCTCTATAGAAATATACCATAACCTGAGTGCATTCTCTGCAATCTAGGTTGCATTGTCTGTTTGTAAGTGATATTTCTATAAAATAATGAACTTTTTAAAGGAACTACTTTATGATCAAAAAAAATACCAGAATGATAGTTATCGGATTCATCTCCATGCTTTTAGCCGCTGCGATGGTCAGCACCACACTCTATGCCAAAGAGACGCCACGGGAGCGACAGGCAAGCAAGCTTGACGCCTATATCAAATTTACACAGATTCTCAATCTCGTGGAAAATCAGTATGTAGATGATGTCAACACTTCTGCGCTGGTCACCAAAGCACTCAAAGGACTCATGAGTAACCTTGATGCACACTCTGTCTATATGGATGCCAAGAGCTTCAGTGACCTGGATGTACAGACCAAAGGAGAGTTTGGCGGACTGGGTATCGTAGTAGGCATGCGGGATGGTGCATTGACTGTCATCGCACCGATCGATGACACCCCCGCATTCAGAGCCGGTGTCAAGG
>JALWVW010000300.1 GCA_027079365.1 Campylobacteraceae bacterium
AAATCTACTACTTCTGTCAATATTGCAGTGTCATTGGCGATGCAGGGCAAAAAAGTAGGGCTGCTAGATGCAGATATCTATGGTCCCAATATCCCACGAATGATGGGACTGGATGAGCAGAAACCTGAGATCATGGGCAACAAGGTACAGCCGATGAAAGCCTACGGTGTCGAGGTGATGAGTATGGGCTCACTGATGGAGTCAGGACAGTCACTGCTCTGGAGAGGTGCTATGATCATGAAAGCCATCGAGCAGCTACTTAGAGACATCCTCTGGTCAGACCTAGATGTTCTTGTGATCGATATGCCTCCAGGAACAGGTGATGCACAGCTGACACTGGCACAGTCCATCCCTGTAACTGCCGGTATCACAGTAACTACACCGCAGGAGGTTTCACTGGATGACAGTAGGCGCTCTTTGGATATGTTCGAGAAGCTGCATATCCCCACGGCTGGTGTGATTGAGAACATGAGCGGCTTTATCTGCCCTAACTGTGATACGGAGTCCGATATCTTTGGTATGGGTACTTCTCAGGCAGTGGCAGAGGAGTTCAATACAGCATTGCTGGCGCGCATCCCCATCGAGCCAGCTGTGCGTATCGGTGGCGACACAGGTCAGCCGGTAGCCTATTTCAAGACAGATTCGGAAACAGCCAAACGTTATCAGGAAGCAGCTTCCAAGCTTTGGGAGTTTATTGAGAAGGTCAATGCAGAGGGTGGCGCAGACAATTCGGCAGTACAGCCGACGACGCCTCCAGGTGTCTCTGCCTGTAGTATGTAATTTTGCCTATTTGGTGTACCATCTTCCTCTGACGGGGGGGGATGGTACCGTTTAGTCACTTACTGCTAGTAAGCTCCTGCACTCTATATCCTCCCATCGAAGAAATCTAATACCAACTAAACAAAATTAGAAATATTGTGCAAAAATTTTTGCTAAAATTTTTGCAAATTAGTCGTTTACTAACAGTAATTTTGCTACAATACCATTCCACTTTCTATGTCGGGGTGTGGCGCAGTCTGGCTAGC
>JALWVW010000301.1 GCA_027079365.1 Campylobacteraceae bacterium
GAGGGGTACAAATACAAGATGTTCGAGCGAGACAGTATCACCACGCTGGCTGCGCTGATCACGATCGCTTCGGGGCTCTTTTTCGGACACTACTATATGCCCGATATCCTCACCATGCAACTCGCTGGCGAAGCGATGACGCAGAGTGACAAGTTCGCTGCGGTGCATCAGGCCAGTGAGATCGATTTCAAGGTGTTTACTGCGGCACTGCTGGTACTGATCGTACAGAATATGCGGAAGGCGTGCCGGTAGGGGAGCATATAAAACCAAAAATTCTTAAGGAACGATAGCAAGCCTTACTTTGCTATCTTTTGCCTGTAAGCATTTTGTTTGAATATCCTGTAGTTCCTCGACAAGCATGGTATTTGTCCCTTTGTCAGCCTGTTCTATTGCCAATGTGAGCAGTTTATAGAGCGTATTGGCATCAACATATTTTGGCGTCATTTCTATACCGAACTCCTCTGCTGCAATAGATTCATCTATATACGCACTGAGCTTTTCTGTGCCTGACTGCTCACATAATGTATCCAGATACTTGAGTTCATCAAGTACTGTACTATGATCCCAATCATCTACCTCCTTCTCCCCTGTCAATATCCATAATGTTTGTCCCATATTAATCCTTCAAAATCTTCTTAACAACACCCTTCAAACTCTTCACCTCACCCCACACCACCAACTTCTGCACCGTTTCATCCGGCACTTTCTCTCCTGTCAAGCTCAACACCTCAGCATAAATCTCCAACAGCTTCTTAGCCCCCTTGATAGGCTCGTCGTTCATATGGGAAATCATAGAAGAAAGTAGTGTATGCAGTCCTTGATTATGCAGAATGGAGAGGTTGAGCATATTGCTTACGACAAGGTCGGTGAAGCGTTTGAGTGGGGCGTATTCGTTGTATTCGAGTTTGCCCAGGGTCTCCCCTAAGAGTTGGTGGTTCATGGTGCCCTCCATGGTGGCTTTGTACCAGAGTTCTGAGGATAGTATTCTGCTGATTTTATTAGAATATTGCATTGTTGTTGATAGAAAGAGATAAGTAGTTGGATGCTGATTACCCCAAATATCGGCAAGCATTTTTAAAGATCCATGTATCAAATCTGCATCTCCCGCTTCTGAACTCAAATAGTTGACAATTCTACGCTCTGAGAAAGTAGCATACAGTAAAGATGTCTGTATTACAGAAGCCAATAGAAGATGGATATTGTATGGTGACAGTACCATGAGGCGTTGTATATCAACAGCAGTTGTAATCCCTAAGTTTTTTGTTGAAAAGTAGCGATACATTCCATTTTTGTTTATAATATTTGCTTGAAACTTAAGAGATTTTATAAAGCGTGTATTGATGTCGCTCCATTTATCTTTTTTGTATCCTTTTTCTATAATTTCAAAAGTTAAATTTTGTGCAATCACGGAAGGAGAGATATTATCTCTCTCTACTAATCTTTCAGTAGCAATTTGTAAATCTATTTCATCAATAGTAATATTTTGAGCTTTATATCTTGCTAACCGTTCTTGAAATATCGGTGTTTCAATATAGCATGGCAAATGTGTTGGTTCGCATAGAAAAGGCATATCTATATTGGTTTCTATTTTACGCAATGCTATGTCCAGCAGATGAAAAATAATAGCAAATTCATCTGATTGAATATTTTTTTCAAGCTCTTCAAGTGGACGATTGTCACTCATCAAAAATTCATTTGTAGGCTTTTGAAACCTCATATTGGTATACATGTCATTTATGAATCTACCTTCAACAGGAAATCTGTTATAGAGTGTCAGTCCATATTTTGCTAAATAGTAGGCAAGAATACCACTAACTCTACCTTTAAATGTCTGTGCAAAATTGACAGGATAACAACTTTTAAATGCATTATTAAAGATGGGCTCTAGCTTTGAGATGTTACCTTTTGTTATCTGCTTATGGAGCTTTGGGAGGTTTGTTAAAAACATATCTACGACATATACCTCTTCACTCATAAGTACAGCAGAAAAGAAAAATAATAGCTCATCAAAACTCTCATAGCTTGGCATACGATTATTCTCATCTATTTTGGGTGGCAAAGTAGGTATTGCTTGCTCGTCTATCTCTTTGATATCAGGCAGCATGGGCAACATCTCTTTAGCAGAGTGAAAAAGTATATCACTATAAAATGCTATAGCATTTTGTATCTCTGTATCATCAAGTAGTTTATGTTTCTTTAAAATTTTAAGTGTTTTAACTTGTGTGCTTTCATCTTGTAGGTTTAGTGCATTAGTAGCGAGTAAGCAAAGTTCTTGTCTGTATTTTGGATAAAGTTTTGCGAGGCTGTCTATAAGCGTCAATGTGTTACTGATAATTGACTTGACTTCCCATGACAATAAAAAGTGAATATTAGAAATAAACTGCTCTATGCTGAAGCTATTTTCTTTGTGGATGATTTTTATATATTTGAGTGCATCGCCTACTGGTTTGCTATGTGGTGAGCTCAAAGACAAAAAGAGTTCTTCTTGCAGGGACAAGAGTTCTTTTTTTACCGGCTCAAGTGCAGTAAAAAGTTTGCAAAACCAGCCTGTTTCTGGTTTATTGAAGCCTCGGTTACTTGTGAGTAAAGCTTCTTTGAGTAGTCGATTTCGATCGATTTTTCCACTATTTACATGAGGCATAAGTCTCTCTATCCAATCATTATATACATAGGCATTTGTCTCATGGCTAAAAATGTACCAAAAATGTTCAAAGGCACGAACATCTATAATCTCATCTTGAAAAGCATAAACAATATTTTCTGCCAAATAGGCTTTGCTTGGTAGAAACCACCCCTTATCTATTAATTCCAAAACAGTTGAATATGGATAGTAGGTATTGTCCTTGCTGAGATATTGATTGATATATTTTGGTTGATACCAAGGAAAAACATATTTGATAGCATCCTCGTTTGTAACAAATCTAGTGTTGTGTTCCAGATTTTTGTATTCGAAGCAGCGCATCGTGACACTTTGAAGAGTCGCTACTTGTTCTTTTGTAAAAGATAAGCGATTGCTTCTTAATTCTGCATTATATTTGGTAATCATTTTTTGTAGTTCGGGCTTGAGTTCTTTGCATTTGGACTTTGTAAGGCTTTTGAAAAATTCGGCCAACTTCTCTTTGTCACTATTCTCTATGATTTCTACAAGTTGCTCCACAATACTCACTTCATTACCTCCTTTACTGCCAAAATCTTCTTCACAACACCCTTCAAGCTCTTCACCTCGCCCCACACCACCAACTTCTGCACCGCCTCATCAGGCACTTTCTCTCCTGTCAAGCTCAGCACCTCAGCATAAATCTCCAACAGCTTCTTAGTCCCCTTGATAGGCTCGTCATTCATGTGGGACATCATGGAGGAGAGTAGTGTGTGCAGTCCTTGATTGTGCAGGGTGGAGAGGTTGAGCATGTTGCTTACGACAAGGTCGGTGAAGCGTTTGAGCGGGGCGTATTCGTTGTGTTCAAGTTTGCCCAAGGTCTCTCCTAAGAGTTGGTGGTTCATGGTACCCTCAAGCGTGGCTTTGTGCCAGAGTTCGGCACTGAGGGTTCGTAGAGTTTTATTCTCTTGTATTGCCATATATGCTACGAAGAGATATGCTGAAGGTTGAAAATCTCTCCATACTTCTATGAGGTAGAGCATTAGATTTTCCAAAGTGCGTGCTAGTTGGGCGCTATCCCACTGGTTGGCTGCCTGTTCAGTTAGTCTTGAGAGATAGGGCTCTGGCAGTGTAGAGAAAAGATAGAGGCCGTATGCCGTGTCAAGAGAAGGTAGCTCCCCATTTTGATTTTGTATGTACAACTGCTTAAAGAGTGTATCAAATGGAAGGTTTATGAAAAAATGGGATTGTTTAAATCGTATCTTTTTTGAGATCTGTGTAACGGTTACTTTTTTGCCTTTTTCCCAAGTTTCGTACTCCCATGGTTTTAGTATTACTTCAATCTGTGTAGATAAAATAGCCTCGATGCTGTCTTCTGAGAGTTTGTAATATTGTGCAAATTTCTTAAATGCCACAGCATCTCTTTTGCGGAGTATCGCAATAAGCCACCATGCAGGGTGTTCCACACTCTCCGAAGAGAACTTTTCTTTATCTACGAAATAGCCCAATAATGACTTTATCTCCGAATCATTCAATGGTTTTAAATGCTTTTCTAATCCATCAATCTCTACTCGAAGCAGAGCAGTTTGCATCTGCAAATCTGAAATCTCACCACATAAGACAATGCGCTCAACAAAACTCTTGGGTTCTATGCTACAAGGGGCATGTGTAGGCATAGACAAAGATGGCTGAGCTTCTGTTTGTTGTGCGATAGCTTCAAAAACTTCCCCAATACGAAGCTTGAAAAGATACAGAGGTGAAGCTTCTTTTTTTACATGGTTAAAATCGACAGGCTCAATACTTTCGTATGTATGTGCTTGAAGGGAGTAAAGCAGTTTGTGAAATGCCTTAATGTCTTGCTTGCTCTCTTGATACTCTCTTTGAACGATAGCGGAAAAATCTGCCCCTTTTGGTGTGCTAAAGTTGTTAAAAAAGAGTTTATGGAGTCTGTTTGATACTTTTACATTAGCAAAATCATCACTCACTCTTTTGATAAGAAGCCACCCATAATGCATGAATGCACTCGCTACTGTAAAATGCAGATAAGAGTAAATCGTCTCGCTTGTTCCCCACTTGATGTAGTATTTGTAAGCTCTTTGTATCGCAGGTGCGATGAGGTTTGCATTGCTTTCATCAAAATGCTTGTCTATCTGCGGCAAAAGCTCCACAAAGAGTTCATATTCATAGGGTTCACTTTTGTCAAGGATTGATGAGAGGGAAAAGACCATATCTTCCAAGCTCTTGGGGTAGATGATTAAGTTATCATCTCGTATATACTTTGGAGGCACTATCTCTACGCTCTCCTTCTCTACATGCTCTTCTTTTAATTTTGGCAACAACGCTTTGGTGCTATGGTAAAGCCCCTCTGCATATATGTTTATCTCGCTAAGTATGGTCTGATTTTCCAAGAGCTTGTGTTTGGCAAGAAGTTTGACGGCTTTTGTCTGTAAGCTCTCATCCTCTTGGGCAAGTGTTTGGACGATTAGTGTTCCGAGTGACTCTTTGTGTGAGGGGTAGGCTTTGATGAGTGCGTCTATGAGGGAGAGTGTGCCATTTGCTACAGCTTTTACATCCCAGCTTAGTAGTAGAGGTACCTGCTCCATAAATCCCTCCACATCAAAGTCTGGCTCTTTGTGGATGCGTTTAAGATATTTTAGGGTTTGGTTGATGGGCTTGGAGTGTTGGGATTGGAGAACCAATAAGAGGGTGCTTTGAAGCTCTAACAACTCTTCATCTATAGGCTCTAAACTTTCCAGCATTTTAAAAAAGTAACCCACAATGGCTCTGTTTGTAAATCGGCTTGTTGTAAGTAGTGCCTCTCTTAAAACTCTTTTTTTGTCTATTGTTTTATTTTCAGTTAAATCTTTTAAGGTTTGTATCCAGTAATCACCTCTGCCTTCGTATTGATTATGTATTAGATTTTCATACTCGAATAGATACCATATATGCTCATGCAAAGTTATTTCTGGAATATCTCGAATAGATTTAAATTTAAACGACGAGAGGGCATCAACTGTCTCTTGCATAGTGGCTGTACGGTAGTTGTTTTCTTTACATTTTAATTGCAAGTAATAGTTAGTTGGGAAAATATAATCATAATGACCATCATAGAGCCATTTTGGAAAATGCCAAGAGAGAATATCGTATCTGTAAATAATATCCAGTACATCAGATGATAATGAATGTGTGTTACCTATAAAAAAATCAGCTAGACTGTATTTGATGTTTAGTAGTTTGAAGTATGCAAAGTCTTCTGTTTGATAGTACTTATTTACTTCTTTACCAAGATCTTCTCTTTTCCAATAGTTCTTTAAACTAGCATTATGGTTTTTGTCAATATCCTGACGAATTTGCTTCAATGATTTTATGATAGCATTTTTGTGAATAGAGTCATAGGTTTTAAAAAAATCTATAATCTCATCAATATCTTTATCATAAAATATATCAATAAACTTTTCTTTAATACTCACTTCACCACCTCCCTAACAGCCAAAACATGCTTACACTCACCCCGTGCTCCTTGGTATTTACCATACCATTGGCAGGTACACTTGGCTTCATCGTCCTCTATGATGACCAGATGCTCTACACCACTGCCTGCGACTTTGGCTTCGACCCTACCGTTTTCGTTTGAGACGATGTGAACTTGACCTTTCTCTATCAGCTTCTTGGCTCCTTTGAGTCGTGGGTTGAGTGAGAGGATGCGAGAGAGTTTGAAAGGGAGCTGTCGGTAGAAGTAGGCTCCACTGTCGAGGTCGTACCCCAGCAGTCCCATTGCCGAGAGTTTGGCTGCGAGTGTTTCGCTCTCTTTGGCATCTTTACCTATGCGTATGGGCAGCAGTGTGGGACTGAAGGTCTGGTTGGCATAACCAAGATGGCTAAAACGCTCTATCATCTCCTCATCTATCTCCTCCATCAGTTCACTCAGCAGCGTCCCCTCACCAGAAAAACCACGGTAGGCATCGTGTGAGAGGGTTAGTGAGAAGACTACCGTATCGAAGTAGAGCTGCCAAGTGCTTGATTGGGCTTTGTCGTGGGCAAATACTCTAAGCTCGGTTAGCAGAGGAAGTAGTGGCTCGAGCAGTCTTAGGTGGTTGATGGCTCCGATGTGCATGGCATCTCTTTGTACCATGGGGCTAAAGGTGTATTTGTTGGCTCGCTTGAAGAGGTAGTAGTCTGTCTTGACCGTGCCTTTGGGGATGGAGCGAAAGAGCTGCAATGCTTGCAGACGGTTGAGCGTGGCAAAGGGCGTGGAGTGTGCCATGTAGTGCTGTACGGCAGTGAGCGACTTGACCCAGCGTGTGGGGAGTGTGACTTTCTTCT
This sequence comes from Campylobacteraceae bacterium, assembly GCA_027079365.1. Lineage (GTDB taxonomy): Bacteria > Campylobacterota > Campylobacteria > Campylobacterales > Sulfurovaceae > JAAXPZ01. Next base: position 6,920 of record JALWVW010000301.1, read on the forward strand.
CTGTAACTTGGTGCTTCTCCGTACTGACGGCTACCTCCTTGGCGCCCACATGAAGCTCAAACGAGCTGCTCTTGCCCACCTGCCCCAGTGCCGAGATCATCTCTTGGTTAAAATCCACATTGGTAGTGCCTGATGCCACAAATGCCTCTTTTTGCCCCTCTTCAGTCACATCGACTCTGGCATAGACACCTGCACATTGAGAAAACCCCTCGAAACGAATCTTGCTTGCCCCCACGGTGACGATGGGATCACGCATCGCTTCAAGCTGTGCTTGGGTGATGATGAAGTTGGACTTGACTACATTAGCAAGATTTATAAGGCAGCGTGCGACGATGTAAGGGTTGGAGAGTGTGCCTTGAAAAAAACGAGGCAGGTTTCCTTGAGGCATCTCAGAGTAGTTGGCGAGAAAAAGCACCTCTTTGTCATCGGTCTGCTTGAGCAGAGAGCGAAAGGTGTATTGGTAGGCAAAGGTCTCAGTGACGGACATGGAAACTCCTTAAAATAGATGCATCATTCATCACAATCACGCTGCCGAAACACCGTCAGGACATGCACCCGCTCATCCTGCGCAGCATAGCAGACGGTGTAACCCTTGACGATCATATCACGAACGGACTCGTCAGAGATATAGCAGCTGGATCGGAAGCGGTGCGGCATCGATTCGAGGGATTGGATTTTGCTCTGGAGCAGTCGGAGAAATCGCCGTGCGGACAAAGGAGACCCCTTCTCGGCGATAAACGCATAGATACGGGTCAAATCCTCCTGCGCTTCTGGCTCGATCACGACACGATAGAGTTTCACGACTCCAGAAGCTCTCCGAAAAACTCACCCGCAGACTTGCCGCTGGTGGGGGATATTTCTTGAAGTGACTTGGCTACCTTCTCTCGTGCTTCTTCCTCCGAAATAGCTGGATAGGTATGTAGTGTAGTGTCAAAAGGTAATCCTCTCTCCTGCACGACCATCGAGGCGAAGATATTGACCGCTTCGGTGAAATTCATCCCGAGTGATTTGAGGATCTCCTTTGCTTGAACAAGTGTCTCTTCTTCCAGGCGAAGGCTTGTTTGGACTTTGGACATCATGACTCCTTTTGATGGCATTATATACCAAATGGTGTATGGATGTCAAGCAGATGACAATAGAGCATCAATAAGACTCTTTGCTATAATATGATGATTTAGAAATATGTTAAAAAGGTACAGTGTTAATGTACGCATACAAAAGTGAATATTTCAAAGATGATGCTTTGCCGTATGTTGAGGTGCGGTATGTGCTTCATTCGGGTAAGCACTACAAACCCCATTTTCACGATACTTTTTCGTTTGGTGTCATCGAAGAGGGGGAGGTGGAGTTTTTCCTGAATAACTGTGCTTCCCATCTGAGTACAGGGGAGATCATTGCTTTCAATCCCGAAGCCGTCCATGCCTGCAATCCGCTCAAAGACCAAGCCCGAAGCTATCACATGATCTATCTCGATGTCGCCTGGTGCAAAGCCTTCCAGGAGAGTCTGTGGCATATCCAGCTCAGCGATTTCGTCAAGGTAGACAAAACAACCGTCGCTGATCGAGGCTTGTACCGAGACTTTCTCAGACTCAGTAGCCTCCTGAGAGATCGTTCTATTTTTTATCTGGAAAAAGAGGAGGCGATTCGTGATTTTCTGAAACAGTTTTTTGAGCGTTTTGTCTCACGCCATGACACAGGGGAGCCACACGAAGAGGCCTCCGGGCAGGAGATAGATCGTGCGAAACAATTCATGAAAGAGCATGCAAGAGACAACTTGACCGTGGCGCAGATCGCGCGATATGTTTCGCTGAGCGAATACCATTTTATGCGCCTGTTCAAACGCCAAGCCGGTATGAGCCCTCATGCATATCTCATCAATCAAAAAATTAATCTCGCCAAACGCCTGCTCGCAGAGGGGATGCCCATTGTCGAGGTGGCATTGGAGGTAGGATTTGTCGATCAGAGCCATCTCAATCGCCATTTTCAGCCCATTGTCGCCATGACCCCCGGTGAATTCGTCCAAGCGACCGGTATCACGACCGATTAGCGATCGCCATTCCACCGATAATCATCAGAGAAGAGAGGATAATCCGCCAGCTCAACGGCTCATGCAGGACCAAAACCGATGCCGTGGTGTTGATGAGCGGGACAAGATAGATATAGTTACTGGTCTTGGTAGAGCCGATGAAGATCACCGCTCTCCTCCACAGGATAAACGCCCCGACAGAAGCAAAAAGCGTCAATGTGGCGAGATTGCCCAAAACAGTCAGATGGGTGTAGGCATCAGCATGAAAAGAGCCTGAATATACGAACCCCCAGAAAAGCCACAACAAAACCAGTCCGTAGAAAATACTTTTGCGTGTGACAGCCAGATAGTGGTAAGAGGAGGGGATGTGCCCCAGCACCATAGAGTAGACCGCAAAACTCAACGCTCCGAGCAACGCCAGCCCATCCCCGATCTTCGGTAGGCTGAGCTGATCAAAGACAAGCACGATCACCCCGAGAAATGCCACCAGCGCACCCCACAATGCCTCTCGTGTCAGTTTCGTATGGTGGGCAGCTGAGACGATCAACATGGTCAACAGAGGTGCCAGGGTCACCAAAAGCCCGACATTGATGGCGGTGGTGTGGGTCAGAGCAAAGTTTTCAAGCACATAATATCCGAAGATACCACTGGCTCCCGCAAGCATGAACCACACTTCATCACGAGCTTTGAAAGAAACTCGCTTAGGATAAATCCCCCACAAAAGTACCCATGCCAGAGAGAAACGCACCATGAGTATCTCAATGGGATCAAGATAGACAAGCAGTACTTTGGTCTGGATATAGGTCAAACTCCAAATAGTAATGGCGATCAACGCCAGCAGATGTCCCTTCATGTTCCTCACTTTTTGGAGGAAGGATATCAGAAAGGGATTTTTCTGTCTTGGATAATCCTGCTGTTGTACTCAAATGTGAAAGCAAAGCACTTTATTCTATAAAAGTTATTTACACTCCTTCAAATATCTTCGGTTTCATAAAGTATATACCCCTCATAGTAGTAGCTTGTATCTATGCCCCTCATATAGAGTCTGTTGTCATCTATCTTGTCACTCAGAGCCTCTCTTAGCAGATGCTTGATCTCTATATCTTTTATAGGGCTTCGCTCCATAGCGAGGAGGTAGTCATCTTTATCTACCTCTGCCCAATCCACAACAAGCTGTAGCTCTTTTTTGAGTATGTGGTCAAGCCATATTCGCATACTGCGTCCGTTGCTTTCTCTAAACGGATGGGCGATATTCATCTCTACATATTTCTCTATGGTCTCATCGTAGGTAGCTTGGGGCATCTGTTCTATATTTTTTAGAGATACTTCTAAGTAGCTTATGGGTGCAAAACGAAAGTCACCCTTGGAGATATTGACCTCTCTTATTTTTCCTGCAAATGGGTAAATCTCACCAAAGAGATAGCTGTGAATAGCAGACAAAGCCTCAAAACTCCCAGCTTGCAGTGTATCCAATAAGTCGCTCTCAAAAAGTTTTTTTGCTTTTGCTTTGCTCAGTCTCTCTTCTACTCTTGCTAGTTCTACTGCATTTGTGATGTTGAGGTTATTTTCTAAAATCATTCCATACCCCCCGTACCAATACTTTAGCGACCCTATACTGAGAATATCCTTGTTTGTGAGCTTTGCTAGATAGGAGCATGTCATGAGGGCGTTTCCTCTTCACAATATGCTACAATATTGCATTCACAAATGCCTTTGTCGTCTTTTTGTCGTAACCGACAGAGCCAAAAATATCCTATACTGCCACAAGTGACTTCCAAGGAGAACCAATGATAGTAAGAAAACTCAGATTGCAGCGGAGTTGGTCGCAGGAGCATCTTGCGGACTTGACCGGGCTCAGTACCCGAACGATTCAGCGTATCGAGCGGGGCGAGAAGCCCAGTCTTGAATCTCTCCGACTGCTTGCCGATGTGTTTGAGATGGATGTCGCTACATTGCAAAAAGGATTGACCATGAAAGACGAAACATTGTTGACGACCGATGAAGAGAGAGCGATAGCGCATGTCAAAGACCTCAGAGGCTTCTACTCTAGCCTGATTAAATATCTTGTGGTTGTCGTGGGATTGTTTATCCTCAATCTCATCGTATCCCCTAACTATATGTGGGTCTACTGGGTCATGCTCGGATGGGGTATTGGTATCGTGATGCACGCGTTGGCTGTTTTTGAAGTGTTACCGTTTTTCAGTGCAGAGTGGGAGAAGAAGCAGATAGAGAAGCGTCTGGGCAGGAAACTTTGATATGCAAATGCTCAGTCATATTCCCCTATGGGTACCAGTGCTCTTTATTGGGCTGGTTGTTCTGGGATTTTTGCAGGTGAGAGATCGGCATGTATCTCTGTGGAGGGTAGCTATTCTGCCTGTTGCCATGATGGTCTATTCTCTCTACGGTGTGATCAGTTCTTTTGGCTTCTCGGCTGTGACGATCGGTTTATGGTTATTTGGCATCGCCATCGCATTCGGCATCAATCGCACTTTTCAATACCCACGCCATGTTATCTATGATCCCGATAAAAAAGTCTATGAAATCAAAGGAAGTTTCATCCCGATGCTGCTTGTCATGCTGATTTTCTGGACAAAATTTCTTGTCAGTTTTGGTAAAGGCGTCCAATGGGATATGGTCAATACCGTGGTTTTCATGGGAGTTGTCAGTCTATGTCTTGGTGTATTCAGTGGCATATTTTTTGCTGGAGGATGGAGGCTTCTTGTCTTAAGAGAACCAAATACTGTGCCAGTTTAGAATGCGTTTAAATCCAAAGTGTACATTATTATATGCAAGGAGAGCAATAAAAGTTTTTGTTATTTATACAGAAGTTCTGTATACCCCACCTTTTCATTGGAAAACGGCTCCACAATCGCACCGATCTCATCGAGTGTATAGTGTAGAGGGAAGCCTATCTTGGAGTCTTCTGCGGTACTCTCTAGGATATAATACTTTTTTCCATCCAGCCAGAGTCCTTTCTCGCTGGAGAGCTTCTGGTCATTGATAGGTGTGATGACAAAGATATGATGCGGCACTAGGACAAAATATGCCTCTTTGTCTGTAGGGCACCTCTAACAATAGGTAACACCCACAACCTCTCTAGCTTTTGTCTAGGCTAGGCACTCTTTTGAAGTCCTAGCCGCAGCTAAGTCAAAAAAGAGTAACGACGCATAGGCGAAAACTAGAGATGCCCGCAGGGTGGGCTTTGCAAACGCAATCTTGCACAAGATACTTCCTGCCTCTTAGCTATGGCTAGGACTTGAAAGTCTCTTGCACAATCTTACGATTGCAAAGCCCATTGTGGGTATTACCTATTGTTAGAGGCGCCCTGAGCATGAAGCATGGAGATGAGTAGATTGCTCTTGTCATCACAGTCACCAAAGTTGTTTTGGATGGTTTTTTGTGGTGAGTGTGCGCGAAAATGATTGATCTTGTAGGGGATGTGGGTGACATAATCCAGTAGGTTTTGTGCTTGGCAGGATTCACTTTTGCAGGATTTGGTGAGCGCTAGTGCCTTGCTGTGTATCTCCTCTGATGTGGTGACTTTGTTGGTATAAATCCCTTCGCTTGTACCTATCTGTGTCTTGTCTACAATCTGTATAGCCTTGAGGCTAATGTAGAGAAGTGCAACAGATGCAAAGCCCAAGATGACGAGTGAAATATATCTGTTTCTTGCATCTTTTGTCATAGGTATCACCCTCAATATTTTACTATAATAGCATTGTACAGTAAAAATGGTAAAGATAAATCTTACACCCTGGTATTCCTTCTTCATCATTAAAATAGGTATATAGATAAGGGGACGGGTGTCAAATATCAAATACAGTTTTTGTATTTTTTGCTATTCAGTGCACTTTTAAGGAAGGTGGAGTAAAATAATCAAAGGTGCAATAACAATAGAGTAATAACAACGCTGTTATTAGCAATCTTTTCTGGGAGGAGTAGGGTATGGCAGAGGTATATGCAGCATCAGATGACAGGGTAGAGCAGATAGAGATCACTCAGATACGCGCACCCAAACACCATGATCGTAGAAGTTATTCTCAAGAGGAGATCGAGGCACTTTCTCGCAATATCGCATCGACCAAGAGACTGCTTCAGCCGATCGTGGTACGCAGGGTTGAGGAGGGGTATGAGCGGATCGCAGGATTCAGAAGAGTAGAGGCAGTAAAGCTGCTCGGTTGGGAGAAGATCTCGGCAGTAGTACTGGAGGATGTCAATGATCAGGAGGCGATGCTGATCATGCTCTCTGAAAATATGCAGAGAGAGGATCTCAATCCTTATGATCAGACAGTGGGGATACTGCAGTATATCGGGCTGAGTCTGGAGATGGATAT
>JALWVW010000302.1 GCA_027079365.1 Campylobacteraceae bacterium
TCATTGATCACCATCAGATCTTTGCTTGCATCACCAAACATAAAGCCCATCACTGCCGAGACTTCTATACCCACCATGCCTCCACTGTTGGGGACTACTACGCTCTTGACATTTTTGATGATATTGCCCGAGACATGGATCACCACGCGGATGATCTCCTCTTGGGGTATCACTTCTCTGGCTTTGGCCGCAGCAAAAGCGATCGCAATAGGCTCAGTACATCCCTGTGCAGGCACCACCTCCTCATGGAGTATCTTCAGTATAGTATCAATCTCTGTATCTGCAAATGTCATTTTATCTCCTTGGGCATATCAGCTTCAATAGGCTTGACGAACATAAAGTAGTACCAAAGTGCCAATCCATACACAAAAATCGACAAGACCACAACACCAATCGTCACAGCCTCAAACATCTCCCGATATGGCATATCATGAGGCAACATATGTACCAGAATAATAGAGAGTGCCCCTTTCATCCCACTAAAAGTAAGGATAAACCAGCCCTCAAGCCCAACTGGCTCTATATATTTGGACTGGGCGCCCAAAAAAGCAAACTTTGCCATTGAGAGGGCTCTGATCACCGTAGTAATCCCGAACATAATCAGTATCTCTTTCCAATACTTGACAAGAATCTGAAAATCTACCATCTCGGCCAGAACAAAAAAGATCATTGCTGCTGCGATATAGCCAAACTCCGATGCCATCTCGTAGATATATGCCAACCGCTCATTGGTTGTCGCTACAAATTTACTGAGTTTTGTCTTCATAAAAGCACGGCTGAAGCCGCTGGAAGAGAGCTCCTCTTTTTGGTTCTCTATATCAATATCAATAAAGACTTTGGTGCCGATAATTGCCACGATCAGCGTCAGGATGCCGCTGATATGAAAGTGCTCCGCCAGGACATAGGCGCTATAGGCCTCCACCACAAACGCGAAAAACTCACTGCGCCTATCACTGAAAAGCTTCATGATCAAGTAAAAGGTGGCTGCAACAGCAAGCCCTAGCAGTGCACTGAACGAAAAAACTTTGAGCGACGAGAGCGCTGCAGTACCAAAGGTCATATCACCGCTACTCATCCAGGGAAGACCGATAAAGAAAAAAGCGATCACCGCCGTAGCATCATTTCCCAGCGACTCTCCTTCAATCAATACCTTGGTTTGATGCGGAATACCTTTGAACTGTGAGAGCACTGACTGCACACTAACTGCATCTGTCGCCATATTAATCGCAAACAGTGTCACATAGGCACCCAGGCTCAGCCCACTAAAAATATCAAAGTAGTAGAGACTCGCTCCTGCAGAGATAGAGATAGCCACCGAGACCACCGCCAAATAAAATATCTCCATCCAATAACGCTTGACATCCTCAAAATGTAGATGTAGCGCATCAGCCATAAAGATCAGAGGAATACAGAAGACAATCAACGTATCAAAACCATTCTTGAGATCCAAAGGAATAAAATGTGGTAGCAGCGTATAGACAAGATACGAGCCTATCAGCAGTAAAAATACCGAGGGGATTTTAAGTTTGTCAGAGAGTGCATTGGAGAATATCACCAGTGAGAGCACGGTAATTGTGGTTATTTCTAGCGCAAAACTATGCATTGCAGATACCTTAATCGTAGAGTATGATAGATATTGTACTAAAAAAGTAAAGAAAGAAAGAGTATCTACAGGAAAAAACCCTGTAGAAAGAAATACCTATTGTCCTTTTTCACCTAAAAGTGATATACGACCCCTGCTGTTGCCATATCCACAGTAGAGTGTTTAGCTCCTTTGTTTTTAAGCAATCTACTATAATCTACCCAAAGACCCCATCCGCTACCATCTGCATTTTTTGTCAGTGCATACTCTACTCCTGCACCATAGGCTATGCCACTCTCATCAGTCGTACTGCTTTTGATACCATTGGTATAATCAATGGTTGTGTTACCATAACCTAAAAGTCCATAGATCCTAAGTCTGTCTGACACTGCAAACTGTGGCTTAAAATAGAGGCCGTAGTGTGTGGTCTCAGAAAATACATTGCTTTCAAGGGTTTTCAGTGCTCTAGCCTCAAGTCCCAGATACTCATTGAAGTCAACCCCTACCCTTAACACTGCACCATAACGATGATCACTTATGATGGTCTGCCCATTGGCACAGGGGCAGGGATCTCTGTCTATATTACTCATCGCCAATCCCAGACCGATATAAAATGGCCAAGGCGTAAGCACCGGCACCACAGGTGTTTCTGCCGGTACCACATTTTTACCAGCAAATAACACACTTGCGGTAAGCAGCAGTGCTACTACAATCTCTTTTATCTTCATTATTGGCTCCCTCAGTTTTCAGTCATCTTGATAGTGTACTATAATATTCTTAAATATTAGATTTCTCTTCTCTATGAACAAAGAGAAGCCCACTTCCCAATGTCATCAGCATCATCAGCAGCAGTCCGACTACACCAAGCGCACTACCACCATTAGACTGGATCGGTGCATTGGCACAAGCACAGCTGACAGCTGCATCAAGCGTCAGGTCTGCTGTTTTGTGTCCAGGACCTACTTCCACAGTCTGCGTGATACCATTTTTATTGGCATTATCTATGTTGGTATTATCGTCATGATTATTGCCATTGTTGCCTACGAACCCATATCCTTCTGTTTCCAGTTCAGGTGGGATATGGAAGCGAACCTGATAACTACCTGCAGGCACATCAAAACCATACTCTCCATCTTCTGTAGTTTGCGTTTCGACAGGAAATGCTGTCTCTTCTGTTGTTGCGCTGGTATTGGTCTCATCTGTCCAGTAGAGTTTATTCCCATTTTCATCTAGGAGCTCTACCAATGCATCAGAGATGGGCGTATCTGTACCTGAACCATCATACTGATTGTTTCCGTTTTCATCTATCCAGAAGTGGGTACCGATATGATAGAGACTCGGCTTAATCCCTAGATCTATATGTGGATAGTGCTCTCCAGCATACATCTGTACTGGTTCTGTTTTGCCTGTATCCGGATCTGCATCAGAGTCCTTCTCTTCGGTACCTTCACCTTCGAGTGTCGCCTTATATCCAGACGGCAGGGTGGTCAAATCAAACTCTACTGCATACGACTCAAGTGGATCTAGTCCATCAAAGAGATACCCTCCCGTGCTGTTTGTCTCCGTGAAGACATCTTTTCCGTTTACCTGTATTCTATCCCCATTTTCGTCCAAGAGATAGACAGTCACATTAGGTACGCCTGTCTCGTTGTCGTCCTGTATGCCATCCTCATTGCTATCAAGCCATACATAATCACCCAGTGACGCAGGCTGTGCTTCCACAAAGTCATTCTCGTTGTCATTCTCGCCTATACCTACAGTTGCAGATATTTCATTGGTGCCTGTAGCTGTCGTGTTGTCATCATCAGAGCCACCCTCATTCTCTCTCACATCAAAATACCCATCCGGTTGCTGCTCTCGGATAGTATAATTGCCAGGAACCAATCCTTCAAAGCGATAGTTACCATTTTCATCTGTCGTAGTGCGTGCTACTTCATTCCCATTTTCATCATAAAGCACCAGTGTAACGCCACTCATTGGATGCAGTCCTTCACGATTTTCATGGCTTACACTACCGCTAAGACTTCCTATGGGCACAATCCCAAGATCTAGATCCCTATAATGCTCTCCTGCAGACAATGCCACAGAAGCTGTTTTGCCAGTATTCATATCTACATCAGACTCTTTTGCCTCATCGCTCCCTTGATCTTGCAATGTTGGTATATAGGCATTTGGCAAGCTACCAAGATCAAATTCTACACTATATATTCCTGGAGTGAGTCCTTCAAACTGATACTCACCATTGCCATCTGTACTGGTATTGATATCATCGCCATTTGAATCTTGTACTCTATTTCCATTTTCATCAAGCAGGTATACCATGACATCACTGACATTGCCTTCACCAGGATCTTGGATACCATCACGATTGGTATCGTACCATACTCTGTCTCCCAGTGATGCCGGCTCCTCTTCTACGAAGTCATTGTTTGCATCATTCTCACC
>JALWVW010000303.1 GCA_027079365.1 Campylobacteraceae bacterium
TGTTATGTGGCGCTATGTGGCGTCATGTGGAGTTATGTGCGTTATGTGGCGTTATGTGGCGTTAGGTGGCGTTATGTGGCGTTATGTGGCGCTGTGTGACGACATGTGATGGTATGTGACGCTATGTGATGTTATTTGGCGTGATGTGGCGTTATGTGGCCTTATGTGGCGCTGTTTGGCGAGATGTAACGTTAAATCCTTTTATGTGACGTTATCTGACGTTATGGGATGTGATGTGACTACACTTGACGTTATTTGACGTTTTGTGGTGTTATGTGGTGTCATGTGGTGTTATGGGTGTTTTGTGGTGATATGTGGTGTCATGGGCTGATATGTGGTGTTATGGGTGTTATGTGGTGTTATCTGGTGTTAAATGGTGATATGTTGAGTTAGATGGCGTTATATGGCGTTATGAGGCGATATGTGGCGGTTTGAGGAGTTATGTGGCGTTACGTGGCGTTATTTAGCGTTATTTGACGTTATGTGATGTTATGTGACGTCTTCTGAAGTAATGTATTGTTATGTGACGTCATTTGATGTTAGTTGGTGTAATGTAGTGTCATGTGGTGTTATGGGTGTTATGTGGTGTTATGTGGTGTTATGTGCTGATATGTGGTGTTATGTGGTGTTATTTGGCGTTATGTGGCGATATGTGGCGTTATGTGGCGTTATGGGGCGCTATGTGGCGTTAGGGGGCGTTATGTGTCGTTATTTGTCGTTATATATCGCTATGTGACCTTAAGTGATGTTATGTGACGTTGTGTGACGTTATGTGGCGTTGTGTGGCGTTATGAGGCGTTATGTGGCGTTTCGTGGCGTAATGAGGCATTATGTGGTGTTATGTGGCGTTATGTGGCGTCATGTGATGTTATGTGATGTTATGTGACGTTTTCTGAAGAAATGTATTGTTATGTGACGTCATTTGACGTTATGTGGTGTTATCTAGTGTCATGTGGTTTTATGGGTGTTACGTGGTGTTACGTGGTGTTATGTTCTGATATGTGGTGTTATGT
>JALWVW010000304.1 GCA_027079365.1 Campylobacteraceae bacterium
GTATCGTAGATGCAGGGATTACGGTACTGGCGGGCACCAAGATCAAGATCGCTCCTGAAGAGCTGGAGAAGATCAAAGCAGCCAATCCAGAGGCAGTGCTCGAAGAGAAAAGCACTTTCAAGGGTGTGGAGTTGCAAGGACTGGATGGTATTCACTATCGACAGAACTCTCTCACAGGGGAGATCCTTGCCCGCAGAAGTACCAGAGAGGTCAAACTCAACACAGAGCTACACTGATGCAGGGACTAGATATTCTTCATCGGGTGACACTGCTGGGTATCCTCAAAAAGCAGTCTGACGAGACGCTGGAGGATGTTATGGAGATGCTGATCGAGACAGGTATGTATGACGAAAAAGAGGCACAAAAGGTCTTTGCCGATCTGCGTACTTCGGGTCATATTGTAGGAGAGGGACTCTCGTTTATTGGTGTGGATGCCGCCCAGAAGGCGGAGCAGGAGTTTAAGCAATAATCGTGCTTCGACAAGCTCAGCAACCGTGTCTTGATGGGTTCAGCAACCTTGTTTTGGTAGAATTAGTCATAATAGGAGGATTGATACTATGCGTGTAGATAAATGGCTCAGTGCCGTCAATGTGGTCAAGCGGCGTACGATCGCTACGGATATGCTCAAGTCTGGTGTGGTCTTTGTCAATGGCATGAAGGCCAAAGCCTCCAAAGACCTCAAGATTGGAGATAAGGTCACTATCGAGTATCTCAAAGGTGCTAAGCACTACGAGGTGCTACAAATCCCCGTGACCAAGTCGATACCCAAGAGTCAAAAAGAAGCATACGCCAAAGAATTATAGGAGAAACCATGCCAACATACAGTTCCAGAGAGAGATTTGAAAAACTGTTTAACAATGAGATGGAGTGGGAGGAAGCCAGAAGCTTTCTCATAGAGCTCTACGAGAAGGGTGAGACCCCGGGAGAGATTGCCACAGCAGCCTCTATCATGCGCTCACACTCTATCAAACTTCCTATTTCTAAAGAGCTGCAGGATAAGGCGATTGATGTGGTTGGTACAGGTGGAGACAAGAGCGGTAGCTTCAATATTTCTACTACTGTATCCTTGTTGCTTGCATCACTGGGTTCTGTTGTCGCCAAGCATGGCAGTCGCAGCATTACCAGCAAATCAGGTGCAGCGGATGTACTGGACGTACTGGGGATCAATCTGGATTTGACTCCCGAGCAGCAGGTGAAGATGCTGGAAGAGACAGGCTGGTGCTTTATCTTTGCGATGAACCATCACCCTGTGATGAAGCATCTCATGCCAATACGAAAGTCCATAGAATATCGTACGATCTTCAATATTCTAGGCCCCCTTACCAATCCGGCAGGGGCGAAAAAGTACCTACTGGGTGTCTTCTCTCCAGACTATATCCTTCGCATGGCTCAGGCACTGAAAGAGCTGGATGTGACTCGTGCGTATGTGGTCAGCAGTGATGATGGAATGGATGAGATCTCACTGGCGACGACTACACAATTTGCCTATGTAGCCAATAATGTGATCTCTGAAGGGGTGATCGATCCACAAGAGTGGGGCTTCAAGTTGGCTCCAAAGGAGGCGATTCTTGGTGGAGATGCCATTGACAATGCCAACATTACGCGAGCGATCTTCAACAATGAGGCGACAGATGCACAGAGAGACGTCATCATACTCAATGCAGGGTTTGCACTCTTTGCAGATGGCAGAGCTCGTGATATGCAAGAGGCTTTCGAGATCGTGAGATCAGGGCTGGAGAGCGGGCTGGCAAAGGTACATTTAGATAAGATCGTTGAGGTTTCGGGAAAATTATCTTAAAATGAAGGTGCGTTGGCAAACGCACCCTACGGGGAAATTATGGAAATTACAGCATCACTGCAAGAGCTAGACAAAGTCGTCACCTATCTACAAGAGACCATACCCGCCAATGCCATCCTCTTTTTCCGTGGTGATCTTGCAGCAGGCAAGACCACGCTGGTCCAGGCGATCGCCAAAGCACGAGGTGTAGAAGGAGAGGTCACTTCACCTACCTTTTCACTTCAGCACTGCTATGGAGAGGGGATATATCATTATGATCTCTATCGCCTGGAGCATGAGGAGTTCATGGCACTTGGGCTCTTTGAAGAGTTTGAAAAGGAGGGCTGGCATCTGGTGGAGTGGGGCAGTGATGCACTGAGAGATCTGCTGGAGCATGTGGGGTATGCAGTATATCTTCTGGAGATTTCTTCTCATGGAGCAGAGAGAAAATATATGATAGGAGAGGCAGATGCATAAACTTCAGGTACAGCACCTCTCTAAACAGATCAAAAAAGCTACGATCGTCAAAGAGATTTCACTGGAGATCTCCAGTGGTGAAGTGGTAGGGCTGTTGGGTCCCAATGGTGCGGGTAAGACCACAACTTTTTATATGATCTGCGGACTGACTGCTGCCAGTGAAGGCAAGGTGTTGCTGGATGGGGAGGATATCACAGCCTTGACACTCAGTGCCAGAGCCAGACTGGGGATCGGATATTTGCCTCAGGAGTCCAGCATCTTCAAGGATCTGAGTGTGGAGGAGAACCTACTGATAGCAGCAGAGGCGGCACAGATGAACAAAGAGGAGCAGGGCAGCCGTATTGAAAAGCTTTTGGAGCTTTTCAATATCGAGCCGATACGCAAACGGATCGGCATCCAGCTTAGTGGTGGAGAGAGGCGGCGTGTAGAGATTGCCAGAGCATTGGTAGGCAAACCTAAATTTCTCCTGCTGGATGAGCCTTTTGCCGGAGTGGATCCGATCGCTGTCATTGATATCCAGGAGATCATCAAACAGTTGGTGGCACTGGATATTGGTATCCTGATCACAGATCACAATGTACGGGAGACACTGGGCATCTGCGATAGAGCCTATGTGATGCGAGACGGAGAGATGCTGGCATCAGGCAGCAGCGAAGCGATCGCTGCAGATGCCAATGTACGAAAGTACTACTTGGGTGAGCAGTTTAGTTTTTGACCTCTTTGGCGATCAAAGTAGCCTCTGTATTGTCACCTAGTGTCAGATCTATCGCGATATCACCAGTGAGGCTGTCTCCTACCTTATAGTAGTAGTTTCCTTCTGGCTTGACTGTTCCAGTAGTGGTTTTGGTCACAGGCTTTGGGATATAGTTAAAAAAGTTTATAGAACCTAGCTGATAAGTGCTGTTGCCGTAATAATCCTCTGTAAAGTCACCAGTATTATAGGTAGGAAGGTCTTCGGGACTTTCGATATCTGAAAGCATGACAGCCACACCCCACTCTCTAAGCAGGACAGCGAAACTCTTCCCTGTGGCAGATTTGATCAGATCTTCATGCTCTTTGGCAGTATGCATGATGTCATGCAGTACTTTGGCACCACCGTAGTTTCGTGTCAGGAAGGTACCAAAAGCACTGACTTTGGAGTAGTCCGCGAGAGTATTGTGCCATGCTGTCAGTGAGAGTGCAGGGTTTTCGTTGAATGCAGGATATCTTCCGTTGACATTGTCCGGATCTCCGGCACTGCCGTCTGTATAGGCTACATTTCTTGGCCCATTATGCCTGATCTTGGTTGCTACAAGATCCTCTGTGGTCTCCGCCAGCATTTCAGCTATCCAGTCATCATGTTGCGAGTCTAGTTTTATATACTTCTGGTAAAACTCTATCATGTGTGTAAATTCATGCGCCAGAGTTGAGTAGACCTCCTTTTGCCATATGTCGCCGGAGTCAGTATTGGCAAACATGACGGAGTCGATATAGAACATGACCCTTTGGTTTGAACCGGAGGCGGTACCAGTTGTATAGTTATCTTTTGGATAAAAATAGCCAATGACCCCTCCATTTTTACTGTTGTCCTTGTCAATATCTGTCAGCAGTATGGTGATCTCATCATTGGCACCTATAAAGTTGCCGTCTTCCTTTGCAGCATCACTGCCCCATTCCTCTCCATAGATATTGGTCACCCAGTCGTAAATATCGTTGCCTGAGCCTGCTTTGAGGAAGGTGTCCGCCAGAGCATCGACCATATCCTGTGTGACACATGTCACT
>JALWVW010000305.1 GCA_027079365.1 Campylobacteraceae bacterium
CCCTGTCCGCTTCTATCCTGGCCAGAAGCAGCTATCTTCGTCATGGATTCCTAAACAAAAGTGGTATCGATGACCTAAAGGATGCAGAATGATCGGTGTATTGATAGTAATCATTTTTACTGCACTTACGGTGATTGCATTTTGGGTGGTCTCAAGTAGAGATCTCTCCAGCAGCGTGATCTACTTCATGGCATTTGGACTTGGCAGTACGGTACTCTATGTGCTGTTTTCTGCACCGGATGTGGCTTTGACAGAAGCTGTCATAGGGGCAGGTATCAGTGGTGTTGTCTTTTTGGTATCTCTCTTACAAACACAGACAAAGGAGGATACATGAGCCTAAAAAAAACAGTTGGACTCAAAACGATACTGACTGCCCTGCTGATCTCATTTATGTCAATGCTGCTGCTGGGCGTCATTATGAACGCAGCCTATACACATACTTCACTGGGCTATGATCTGCTAAAGATCAATACCATATCTACCCAAAGTGCCAATGCAGTCACTTCTGTCGTCACCTACTTTAGAGGTCTAGATACCTTAGGGGAGGTGACCATACTGTTTCTGAGTATATTTGGTATAGGCATAGGCATAGAGAGATCAGACAGAATGAAAACCATTTTGGGTTATGACAGCACACTACTCAAGATTGGTACCAAAGTACTGTTTCCCCTTATTGTATTGTTTGGCTTGTATATTATCGCTCATGGCCATCTCAGCCCAGGTGGTGGGTTTCAGGGAGGTGTGATTATCGCCAGCGGCTTTCTTCTGATGTTTTTGGCCTATGGAGACTCCTATGACCTGGATCACAAAGTGCTTTCACTATTTGAGGCACTGAGTGGTGCAGGTTTTATACTTGTTGGTATCCTTGCTGCACTTGCAGGGGGTGCTTTCCTAGGCAATATGCTTCCTCTTGGGGTATTGGGCAAGTTGTTCAGTTCCGGCATACTCCCCATCATCTATATCTTTGTGGGACTCAAGGTTGCTGCAGAGATCACCGTACTGGTAGAATATTTTATAAGGACACAAGATGCTAGAGACGCTTAATCAGACTACGTTTTTGCATACAGTGGTCGCGATAGGTTCCTTCACAATTTTTACGATTGGGTTGGTTGGGGTATTGAGCAAGAAAAACCTGTTTAAGATTTTCCTGTCTCTCTCTATCGTTGAGTCTTCCCTTTTTCTCTTTTTTATAGGCAGCCATTTCGAAGTGGGAAAGGCTGCCCCTATTGTAGCGGATGGGATCAAACTGTTTGACGGGCACATGGTAGATCCCGTACCACAGGCAATGATTCTGACCACCATAGTCATCGGTGTTGCGGTATTGGCGCTGTCGCTTACTTTTGTGGTCAACTACTATAGATTGTCAGGGAACATAGATATAGACAAGATGGATGAATTGGGAGAAGTACAATGAGCCTGGTATATTTTATAGCGATACCAATTCTCGCTTCGTTCCTAACGCCTTTTTATAAAAACTATCTTCGTTTCGTATCTGTACTGGTCAATATACTTTTGGCAGGATTTGCAGCTTTCTTTTATAGCAGACTGCCCCTCAATGAGTTTATTTCTTTGGATTCACCCCTGAGTATCATTTTTATACTGGACTATGTCTCTTTCTTCTTTGTATCATTGTTTATTGGGGTTATGCTTTTTTTCTCACTCTACAGTATTAAAGAGAAAAACAATACAGCGGTATTTGTCGTAACAAACATCTTTACTTCCGGTGCATTAGGCTTGATACTGAGTGCCGATATCTTTAATATCTATATCTTCTTTGAGATTGCCAGTATTTCTGCCTATATCCTCACCGGACTCAACAGGGACAAAGTGGCCTATTCTGGTGCCATCAAATACATGATCGTAGGGGCAGTTGCCTCGATATTCCTTCTGCTAGGGATTATGTTAATGTACCTAAATCTTGGCTATTTGACACTATCCAGTATCGGTGCCGGTTTTCATACGATGGACAAGGGCATACAGTATCTGGTGCTGCTCTCTCTGTTTATCGGATTTGGCATCAAGACTGAGATACTGCCGCTCAATTTCTGGGTAGCGGATATCTATCAGGCAACCCCTACCAAAATAGCCGCTCTATTCAGTGCTGTACTCTCCAAAGCCTACCTTTTTGTATTCTTCCATATCCTCTATACACTCAAGGTAGATGCTCCCGCTCTCCTGTTCTTGACAGCCATCGGTCTGTTGAGCTTTGCGGTAGCAGAGTTGTCTGCACTGAGGAGCAAAGATGTCAAGCGTATCTTTGCCTACTCTACTCTGGGGCAGTTGGGTGTGCTGTTTCTGGCACTCTCTTCTGCCAATGTCGTGGTAGTCAGCGGTGCACTGTTTTTGATTCTGGTGCACTCTATCAGTAAATTGATGCTCTTTTTCTCGCTGGATCTGGTAGAGAAAAAAATGCACAGCACACGCGTAGAGGCTTTTGCAGGCTTCAGGTCTGCTTTCCTCTTCACTATCTTCGCCATAGGGTTCCTCTCGCTGCTGGGCATCCCGCCTTTTGCAGGCTTTATCGCCAAACTGACGATACTCAAAGGCTTTGCCAGCATGGGGGCATATGGGATAGTGGGGGCTATTCTTGCTATTTCTCTCGTAGAGGCAACCTACTTTTTCAGACTCTTGTCTGCCAACCAGCGGTCGAAAAAAACAGCGGAGATAAAGGTACCCCTTCTCCAAAAGATCATGCTTTCACTGCTGGCACTTGCCATCCTCTATCTTGGTCTGTTCCCACAGGGGCTTCTGGACTTCTGTACCGATGCGGCACAGACACTGATACAAGGAGTTATCCATGTTTAATTTTGAGATCACAGCGCTGGGAAATATGTTTTTTGGTCTGACCGTTTTAGTCTTTGTATCTCTCTTTTTTGTACCCAACAAGCATAGAAGTGTGACACTCTATAGCCTACTCTTCGCCTCGTTGGCCTGTATATTTTATGCCAGTGACTTGATCACACTCTTTATCGGATGGGAAATTATGGGATGGAGCAGCTATTTCCTCATCGCCAAAACAGCAGACAAACAGACCCTACAGAAGTACATCGTGTTCAATATCGGAGGTGCGTTTACACTCTTGGGTGCCATCATACTCATCTATGGGGCATGTGGCAGTTTTGTCTACAGCGAGCTAGACTTCTCCGCTGTACCTTCAGGGCAAGTCACAGCGATCACGATCCTGCTGCTACTGACTCTGTTTGTCAAATCAGGCATTATGCCCTTTCACTACTGGGTCGTAGACAGCTACAGCCAGTCCAATGATCTGTTTTCTGCAGTGCTGAGTGCAATCATCTCCAAGACAGGTGTCTTTGCTTTTATCCTGATCTTCTTTCAGATCATCACTGTGCAGTATCTCCAGACCCCTATCCTCGAGGTCGTAGCATGGCTGGGTGTCCTTACCTCGATCATCGCCACTTTCAAAGCAATCAATGAAGATGAGGCAAAAAGACTCCTCGCCTACTCTTCCATCGCACAGGTAGGCTATATCGTCACCATACTCTCCATCATGGGAAGCCTGTCACTGGAAGCAGCACTCTACCATACCGTGATCCATACCTTTGTCAAGCTCTTGCTGTTTATCAATGTGGCCGCGATCATCTATGTATCCAAGCAGCACAGATTCAGTACCCTGGGGGGACTACTCTACAAATATCCTCTGAACTTCATCCTACTTGTGGTCGGGATCATTTCACTGGCAGGTATGCCTCCACTGGGTGGCTTCAGCAGCAAGTTTTTGATCTATACTGCCCTGCTCGAGGAGCACAAGGGGCTGCTCCTGGCTGCGGTACTGTTTAGCTCTGCCAGTGCCTTTCTCTACTGCTACAAACTGGTCTACGGTATCTACCTGGGACAACCTACTAATCCCAAGACAGAGGCATATCCACGCATCCCGCTACGCTTCTATGTCCCTCAGATCCTGGGAGCAGTGATACTCATCACATTGGGAACTATCCCTGGCGTGATCGTTCCTATGTTTAACGGTATTCTTGGCAGTGTAGGATTTGAGCCTGTACTTTACCGAGGAGTCTTTGTGCTGGGCAGTGATTTTGCCTCTTTCAATGGTGGCGTGGTTATAGGTGCCTTTGGTCTTATTTTTGTGTTGATTCTTCTCTTTTTTGTCCGCTTAAAAAACCGTTCCGTCAAGCCCAAAGACAGGCTGGATATCAGCTATTGTGGAGAAGTTCCCAGAGCCGATGTCAACCTGCACTACGGGTATGGCATGGGTAGAGAGCTCTCCCGTATCGGTCTGATCAAAATGATCCTCTCTCGCAGCTCTCATGCATTGTGGCAGCGGGTCAGTACACTCTTTGGTGATCTCTCCGGTATCACCCAAAAGCTCTACACCCTATCTGCACAAAATATGGGCTTGGTCATCTTTGCCTTTTTTACTATCTTATTATACATGGGGGTCAAGTAATGTTTATAGATCTATTGATTATGTTAGTGATGGCCTACGGTTTTGGCTTTCTCTATTATGGACTGTATCGTAATATCAGTGCCCGGGTACATGGACGCTTTGGCCCTTCTCTCGCACAATCCTTCTATGACAGTATCAAGCTGTTCACCAAGGACACCTCTACAGATTTTGGATGGATGTTCTTTGCCGGGCCTATCATCATGGCCAGCGGTGCGATTTTGACAGTGCTTTTTATCCCCTACTTTAATCACGGAGAGAGACTTGTCGGACTCAGCCCCTATGGCAATCTGATTGTCGTACTCTACTTTATGGTCTTAGGGCCCCTGGGCAATGCTCTGGGTGTGGGCAGTCATGGCAATCCCTTTGGTGCGATGGGTATCACTAGAGGATTGACCAGACTGCTGGGTCTGGAGATGCCTTTCTATATCGCTGTGGTGGGACTGATGATCGCCAATGAAAGTGCCGATATCGGTACTATCATGGCAAACCAGGCAGAGACTTACAACATCATCGCGCATCCTCTACTGTTTATTGCCGCCTTTATCTCCTTTTTAGGCTTTCTGGGCAAATCCCCCTTTGATGTTGTGGGTGCACCTCAGGAGGTCTATAGCGGACCGGCAGTAGAGTTTGGAGGGAAGTTTCTGGCACTGGCATTGAGTCAGAGTGCGATCTTCTCCTTTGCCAAACTGTTACTGATGGTGGATCTGTTCCTTGGTGGTGCAGACTCACTCTGGGATCTGATCCTCAAAACCTTTGTACTGTTTGTGGCTTCTGTATTTGTGGGCAATGTCTATGGTAGATTTACGACTGCGCAGAGTGTAGATTTTTTATTGAAAGTACCGACAGTGATCGCTATTGTCGGACTATTATTTGTATAGGGAGATGAGATGCAAAAAGGATTTGTAGCATACAACAACGAACAAAAAAGCCTCGAAGCAGAAACAGAAGGTATCAAAAACAGCCAGACACTCATACAGAAAGCGATGAACTGGTTTAGCGCCAGAAGTATGTTTGTTGTGGCGTATGGTACGGGCTGTGGTGCGATAGAGATGCCTCCGGTCTTTACCAGTCGCTATGACATAGAGCGACTGGGTGTGGTCGGTGTGGCTACGCCTCGTCAGGCAGATATCATGATCGTATCAGGCTACTGCTCTCTCAAAACACTACGCAGGGTCATTCGTACCTATGAGCAGATGAGTGAACCCAAATATGTGATCGCTCTGGGCAGCTGTACTATCAATGGCGGCATGTACTGGGACAGCTACAATACGATCAAAAAATTGGAAGAGTATATAGGTGTGGACATGTATGTCGCAGGCTGTATGCCTAGACCTGAAGCACTCATAGAGGGCTTTGTCAAACTCCAGGAGAGTATACGAAACAACACGATACAACCGGGATATGTCAAGTACAGAGAAGACTACGCCTATTATCAAGCCAATCAGGAAAAGCTACTGGGCAAAGAGACACAACCAGTCTATGAAGAAGATTATGCAGGGATGAATCTATCATGAAAAATCTACAAAAGACCTACGAGGTCACACAAAAAGTCGAAAGACTTTTTGAAGTCACTGTCACACAAACAGATTTTTGGGAAGCAGTGCTTTATATCTCCACGCAGACAGAGTTTAATACACTCTCCCAGATAGCTTGTGCGGACTGGATCGAAGAGGAGCACTTTTTACTGACCTATATTCTGACTACTGATGCAAGAGACAAAAATCTCATGCTCAAACTCACACTGGGGCGGGAGTATGAATCCATGCCTTCAGTGATGACCCTCTTTCCTCAGGCTGAAGTGATGGAGAGAGACCTACACGAGATGTATGGGATAGGATTTGAGGGCAATGAGACGCTGTATGATTTTGTACTGGAGCAGTGGCATGATCTGCCACCACTCAGGCGGGAGTTTGATACGCTGGCGTTCGTACATGAACACTTTGCCTTCAAAGGAGGCAGAGAGGATAACAAAGATGTCAAAGTAGAGCAGAAACGCCGAAGAGAAGAGGCAAAGAAACAGAAAGCCCTAGAAGCAGCCAAGCAAGAGGCCAAAAAACAAGAGACAGAAAAACAAGAGACAGAAAAGCCTAAAGAGCCAAACACACATGCAACAGATGCAGAAGAGACTCAGGACAAAAAGCCAGACACAAAAGAGGCAGAAGATGGACAGTAAACTCATAAAAATATTTCACGGCCCTCAGCACCCTGGTATCACAGGAAACATGAGTGTAGAGCTTGATCTACTCGGCGAGACGATCAAATATGCCAGAACCCATGTAGGGTATCTACACAGAGGATTTGAGAAGCTGGTAGAGAGACGGACGGTCATACAGGCCTTTACCATCGTCTGCCGTATCTGTGTCCCCGAACCCGATCCCAATGAAGAAAATTTTGCCAGAGCCGTAGAGGGTCTTGCAGGTATTGAGATCAGCGAAAGAGCCAAGTACATCAGGGTCATGGTACAGGAAATGAGCAGGCTGGCGGCACAAATGCTCTGGATGGGCGGACAAAGTGGCTCTATCGGCA
Source organism: Campylobacteraceae bacterium (assembly GCA_027079365.1). GTDB lineage: Bacteria > Campylobacterota > Campylobacteria > Campylobacterales > Sulfurovaceae > JAAXPZ01. The sequence goes on from JALWVW010000305.1 coordinate 6,947, forward strand.
TGGGCACGGTAGGACAATGGAGTCTGTTTGACAGGGATCTGATGCTGGATCTCTTTGAGGAGTTGACTGGTGGCAGGGTATACCATATGTATACCTACCCGGGAGGCGTCAGACGGGATCTGCCCGAAGGCTTTTTACTGAGACTTTCAGAACTACTGGATTATCTAGAGAAAAAACTGCCCAAATACGACAGTATCTTCTTTGACAATGCCACCTTCAAAAAAAGAGCCATTGGTACAGGTGTGGTTCCCAAAGAAGAAGCCCTGAAAAACGGCTACGTAGGTCAGACACTGAGAGGCTGCGGCATCCGAAGAGACCTACGCAAAGACAACCCCTATCTGGTCTATGACAAACTGGACTTCGATATCCCGGTCTTTGACGGCGGTGATGTCTACAGCAGAGCTCTAGTCAGAAGAGGAGAGATGCGTGAGTCGATCAAGATCCTGCGTCAGGTCATCGCACAGATGCCTGCAGAGGGTGCCATCATGCAAAAACTGCCCAAACATAGGAAGTTCACCCTCCCCAAAGAGGATATCTATGTGGCCACAGAATCTGCCAGAGGTGAGTTTGGCTATTATATGGCGGGAGACGGTACAGAGCATATCAGACGCATGCAGGTCAAAGGCCCCTCACTCATACATGGCTTTACACTGCTAGAAAAAATGCTCATAGACGAAGAGCTCTCCAACGTAGCCATGATCATGAATTCACTGGGCATCTGCCCACCAGAGATAGAGAGGTAAACATATGAAATTCACTACGATAGATATCAAAGGTATCATTTCTCCTTTTTCTGCCATCGGAAAAGTATTAGAACATCCCAAAACAGTCTGTTATCCTGCGCAGACAAAAACCGTAGCACCCGGCTACAGAGGCTTTCATACCAATATACTCACAGACTGTATTGGCTGTGCCAACTGTCAAGATGTCTGCATGAATGACGCCATCGACATGATCACAATCCAAGAAGAGAAAAACCCCAAGAACAAAAGCGGCTGTATCCCCCGCATAGACTATGGGCGCTGCTGCTGGTGCAACCTCTGTGTCGATGTCTGCCCACCGAATTCACTTGCATTGGGTGAAGTATGTATTCAGGCAGAGATGGACAGCAACAAGTTTTTATTTTTTCCAAAGGATAGTTCATGTTAGGAAAGTTTATCTTACTCTTTTTGGTCTGGATAGGTCTGACCAATTCACTGGATCTTCAGGAACTGAGCGTTGGATTTGTCCTCTCTTTAGGTGTTGCCTACTTTTTTGGTGGAAATGAGACACTACATCTAGGTACGGTGATTATCAAATATCTCAAGTTTGCACCTACCTTTATCAAAGCACTGATTCAGGCCAATATAGAAGTGGCAAAGATAGTCCTTACACCTGGGTTACCGATCAATCCCGGCATTGTCAAACTCAAGACCACGCTAAAAAATGACTACGACAAGCTAATTCTTGCCAATGCTATCACCCTGACACCAGGCACCATTACCATCGACCTGCGCGGTGAAGATATCTATATCCATGTGCTCAATCTCAAAACCACAGACAAAGAGATGCTACAAAAAGAGATCATAGACAGTTTCGAGGTATTGTAACACTTAGATAGAAATACCTCTTGTGGCACCCTCCTTCCCTACTGGATTCTGACCAGCGGTATCTCATGCCGATCAATCAACCCGAAGAGAACCTCCACATCTTTGTCTTTTTCGAAAGCAGTTGCCGGCAAGTAGGGGTATCCTTCTGGTCTCTCAAAGAGAAACCCTTTGGGGTGAAGAATGACAGCTGAGATATGGTCCCAGGGGATCATGTTGCCATTGATAGCAATACCGCCCTTGGTAATATGAAAGACCATCTTCAGTTGGGAGATTCCCTCTTTTTTGAAACTTTTTCTAAGTCTCAACCTATAGAAAAATCCTTTGGCGAAAAACCAATAGAGTGAAAGTACCGTCCCTAGATAAAGCACCGTATAGTGATGCTGTCCTACAGCTCTCAGTCCTCCAAAGAGCATCAACCCTAGAAAGAAATATCCGACATATTTTTTCCAACTGTGTGCCATTTTATACTTGTAGGCGATCTCTCCGGCGGCGACATAGACCGCCTCACTCCACTGGAACTCTATGTGGATACTCATGCCACGCCAATCGCTTCGGCATCTGCCTTCATCGCCTCGATGACTTCTGTTATCAGCACATCCAGCTCTATACCCAGCATCTGAGCGCCTTTGCGTACTGTCTCTCTATCCACACCCGCTGCAAAGCTTTTGGTTTTAAACTTTTTCTTGACCGATTTGAGACCCAGATCCATGATGCTTTTGCTGGGCCGCACCAGTACACAGGCATTGACCAGACCACTAAGTTCATCCACTGCATAGAGGGTCTTCTCCATATCACTCAAGGGCTCAACATCCGTGCAGATTCCCCAGGCATGACTCATCATTGCACGGATGATCTCCTCACTGTAGCCAGCTTCCTGCATAATCTCAGCTGCCTTGGTACAATGCTCATCCGGATACTTTTCATAATCAAGATCATGTAATAGTCCTACAATACCCCACTGCTCCACATCACCCCCTGATTTTTGAGCGAAGTAGCGCATACACGCCTCCACCTGCAATCCATGCTGCACCAGTGCAGGATTTTCATTGTATGTTTTTAACAGCGCCAATGCCTCTTCTCTTCTGGGCATAAGATACTCCTTTTTTCTCCCGGATATATTGTATATTTTGGGATAATCCGATATACTCGATAGTATATCACATCAAAGGATAAATCATGTCTAAAGTCATCAAAGAACATGGAATTGGTATCTCAGTCAAACGAAACAAAAAAAGGCTTTTTATTGAGATAAGTATGATGGGGAAACTCACCCATGAGGATTACAAACTCTTTGTCCCCATCATAGACAAGGCACTCAAAGAGATCAAAGGGATGGAGGTAGATCTTCTGGTCGATATGAGACAGTTTACGGGGTGGGAGCTACTGGCAGGATGGGATGATATGAAGTTTGGAATCAAGCATCGCAACTCATTTGACAAAATGGCAATCATAGGCAGCAAGAAATGGGAAGAACTCTCTGTCAACATGATGAAGCACCTGATGAAAGGCAAAGCAAAATTTTTCAAAAATAGAGAAAAAGCATTACAATGGCTTCTCTACTAACCTAACTACTTCTATGCTATACTTTTGCCATCCCTAGACATGGATATAATGCAATATCCATTTGAATCAACAGAAGGAAAAAGTATGGCAGCCTATACCAAAATCACTCTCTCTAAGGGTATTCATTTCGGTACCCATAGAGATACTGACTTCAAGAAAGGTGTCATAGATGGATGTGCAACTGCATCTGGAAAATATCGCAAAGACCATACAAGTTTCAATACCAGCCTAAGCTACAGAACTGGATGGGAAAACGGCAGACTCAAGTGCAAGGGATAAAATGAAAAATCTCCCCCATGCAGAGACAATCGCTAGGGTATGTAGCGGCATACTATTTGCTGTGTGGCTCTTTTCCGGTGTACTCTCTGCCGATACCAAAAGTGATCTTGCTGATACCTATGCCAAGGGCATCAATGCCATACTTTTTTTCACCTCTGAGGATGTTATTAGTTCCGGACGCTACAGTTTTGACAACAGTGACACCACTCTGGACACCCACTTTATCCCCTTTACCCATCAGTTCACAAGCGATAGTCCCTTCTACAACTTTTATCTCAACGGCAGCATAGGATTTAGCAAGTTCGAAGAGGTAGTTACCCTTACAGATACATTAAAGATCACTACATATGCTGCCAAGATCGGAGGTGGTATCCGGGTAAAAATCGCCAACGACACTGACCTGATGATAGGTACTTCCTACCTCTATTCTTGTGCTGACAGTACCTTCAGAAGCACCCCTCCACTCATCGGTGATCTGAAAACGATACTCAACGGTACCAAAACACACCATACCTATGGGCTCTCTTCATCTTTGGGATATCATCCAGCAATCCGTGGCTATCATCCATATGCCAGAGCTGGTATCAGATATTTCAAAACAGACATTGATGCGCCTTATACCACAATTTCTGAGACCACTTCAACACTGAGCAAATTCAAAGTTGGCGTGATCATGCCTCCTCTCGCTACAGTGTATGACTTGCCGCTCAAAATGGAGTTTTATGGCGCTGCAGTGTTTCTTGGTGGTGACATGGATGATGTATTAGGGTTTGATCACTTCTTCGTAGCCGGAACCACTGCCCATCTGGGTGCCAGTTCGCTGGTAAGTTGGGTTGATGAAGTCACCTTTGACATCAATGTGGTCAAAGGCGAGAATTTTGATGGATTTAATTTCGGCTTGGGTGTAAGCTTCTAAAGTTTCTTGAGAAACTCTGTTTTAAGGAAGATCATCGTACCATTGACGCGTCCCTGGATATGGGTCGGATCACCCGGTGCCATCTTGATATTTTTGACAGTCGTTCCCTGTTTGGCAGTAAAACCCGCACCTTTGACAACAAGGTCTTTGATGATACTTACACTATCACCCTCCACCAAAATATTGCCATTGCTGTCTCGGGTCGGCTCTGCATTTTCATCCGACAACCCTGCCTCGGCCCACTCTTGTACCTCAGGTTCGAGATAGAGCATCTCCAGCATATCCTGAGGCCAACCCTCTCCTGCGATCTTTTTGAGGATGCGATAGGCTGTTACCTGCACTGCAGGATTAGGACTCCACATACTGTCATTAAGGCATCGCCAGTGGTTGGGGTTGCTTTCGGGATTTTCCAGTAATGCAGCACACTCACCACATACCAATAGTGACTGCTCTGCACTCCCATCACTGGGTGCAACCTCCATGACTGCCATGCCTTCTGTACTGGCGCACAGTTCGCACTGATTGCCGCTCCTCTCTATCAATACCTGCTCTATACTCACTGCGTATCCTTTTGTCTATTTATCGCATTTTATCGTCATCGTTCTTAAGGACTCCTCTAATTCAAAATTATCGCGCAAAAGGAAGGAAATTTAACTCCTATCAAACATTATAATGTTATGATTACTTACTATGAAAAAAACAGACTTTGATCTTATTGTTATCGGTGGTGGTGCGACAGGAGCGGGGATCGCACTGGATGCCGCATTACGGGGACTCAGTGTGGCACTTTTTGAGCAGAATGATTTCGCTGAAGGCACCAGCAGCCGCAGTACCAAGCTCGTCCATGGTGGCGTACGCTATCTCGAAGCCGCTGTCAAAAAGTTAAACAGATCCCAGTATGCGCTGGTTAAGGAGGGCCTCAAGGAACGAAAACTGTTTTTGCAAAATGCCAGACATCTGGCCTATCGCATTGAGCTGATCACTCCCCTGTATCACTGGTGGGAGGTGCCCTATGTCTATGCAGGTCTCTTTCTTTATGACCTGATCTCCGGCAAGGCATCACTAGGTAGGAGCAGACTCCTCAGCCGCAGTAAAGCCCTCTCACTCAACCCTGCGATCAATGCTGCCAGTCTCAAGGCAGCTGTCAGCTACTATGACGGTGCCTTCAATGACAGCCGCATGGTCATCGCCCTCCTCCAGACAGCTGAGCAAAATGGTGCCAAAGTCTACAACCACCACCAGGTCACCGCCTTGCACAAAACAGATGGCAGCATCTCCGGTGTCACAGTCTGGGACAAACTTGGCGAACAAGAGCAGCACTACCAGTCCAAAGTTGTCATCAATGCCACAGGACCTTTTGTTGATCAGGTCAGAGCACTAGATGAGCCTCAGTGCAAAGCGATGATACAGGCCAGCAGCGGTATCCATATCATTGTAGACCCGAAGTTCCTCCCTTCTTCCAAAGGTATTATGATCCCTCAAACCAGTGACGGCAGGGTGCTGTTCGTGCTCCCTTACCAAGGAAAGTGCATGATCGGCACCAGCGATACCCCTGCTGGACTCAACGAGCACCCAATAGTAACAGATGCCGAGATAGAGTACCTACTGGAAAATGTCAATCACTATTTTGGTATCAAAGTGACACTTAAAGATATTCTCGGACGCTTCTCCGGTCTACGCCCCCTCCTTATTCAGGAGGATGCAACAGATACGGCTATGCTGGTGCGTGAGCATATTGAAAGCTTTTCAGACACCGGACTTCTCACGATCGCGGGAGGGAAGTGGACAAGCTATCGCAGCATGGCAGAATCAGCTGTTGATATGGTACTTG
>JALWVW010000306.1 GCA_027079365.1 Campylobacteraceae bacterium
CCTACAAAACAAAGGGATTGAGGTTATCATGATGACAGGAGATAATCACAACACGGCTAAATCCGTAGCAGACACCTTGGGGATAGATAGATTTTTTGCAGCGTGTTCTGCTGAAGATAAGCTCAAAGAGATACAAAGATTGCAAGAAGAGGGACACATCGTAGCGATGGCGGGGGATGGCATCAATGACTCTCCTGCTTTGGCTGGGGCAGATGTGGGTATCGCGATGGGGACAGGTACGGATGTGGCGATGCAGAGTGCGCGGATTACCCTTGTCAAAGGGGATTTGGATGGTATTGTGAAGGCGAAAAAGTTAAGTTATGAAGTGATGAAAAATATCAAACAAAATCTCTTTTTTGCGTTTGTATATAATGTGCTAGGTGTGCCTGTGGCAGCAGGTGTGCTGTTCCCTGCTTTTGGTATCTTGCTCTCTCCGATGATTGCAGCTACTGCGATGAGTTTTAGCTCTGTATCGGTGCTTGCCAATGCTTTACGGTTAAAGAAGGTGGCGTTATAAAAACGCCACGAAATTAATCAGTTATTGCTTAAGTTGCAACAAGGTGTTTAACATCTGATCAGATGTTGTGATTGTTTTTGAGTTGGCTTGAAAGCCTCTTTGAACGACGATGAGTTGCGTGAGTGAACGACTCAAGTCCACATTTGACATTTCTAGTGCAGAGGCTTGGATAAATCCTCTACCACCTACGGCTGCTTGACCGATAACAGGGTCACCAGAGTTGGCTGTTTGGACAAACACATCTCCACCATCACTCTCAAGGCCGATATCATTGGTAAACTTCGCCATGGCTATTTGCCCGAGTCCAAAACTTCTACCATTGGTAAAACTACCGACCAATGTTCCTGAAGAGTCGATACGGATACCATCTAAATCACCACCGGTAAAACCATCTTGACTGATTCCTGAAGTATTTGAGTCATTGTCAAAACTTGTGATACCATCAAATCTATTGGCCGTTCCTAGATTTAGTTGGATAGTTTGGTTTGG
>JALWVW010000307.1 GCA_027079365.1 Campylobacteraceae bacterium
AGGGGAGATCGCGCTCCCTGAAGTGCTGGTACAGCTTCGAAATGTTAATTGCGGATGCCGAGGGTTTTAACGTACACCGAAGGCAATACAGAAGCATTCACTAAAGGCAAGAATGTGAAGGTCCGCCGGAGTCATCAGGCCGTGGCATGCAGGAAGAGATACGCTGTAGAACTCGGGAAGCCCCAAAGGTTCCAGTAAATTGTTCTCTAATGAAGGATCAATGGTTTATTATTCATCTGAAATGTTGAGTCAAACGAACTGGTGGGAGAATGATCGGTCTATTGAGAGTTCTCTACATGCCGCTGGGGTGTCTTATCAGGCATATTACTCGGAGGCGGGGAAAGCCCGCCACATGGGGAAGGACCTGACGGAAGTACGTAGCTCGCAAAGGAAACACGTACCGGACAATGTAGGGCTGGGACAATACGTGCAAACCTCACTGCGGGGAATAGCAATTAAAGCAAGAACAGATGGTAAACATCGTTTTCATGATCTTTACCGGTGTTTGAATGTGCCGTTTCTCCATGGCTGCTGGAAGGATTTGAATAAGAATGCTGCCAGTGGTGTGGACAAAGTAACAGCACGGGACTATGAGGAAAATCTCGTAGAGAATATTCAAGCATTGGCTGAGCGACTGAAAACCAAGAGGTATCGAGCGAAGTTGGTACGTCGATGCTACATTCCCAAAGAGAATGGTAAAGAAAGACCCTTGGGTATTCCTGCCCTTGAAGATAGACTTGTGCAACTGGCATGTGCCAAGTTGCTTACATCAATTTTCGAGGCCGATTTTCTTAACAATAGCTATGGTTACAGGCCGAAACGGAGTGCAAAAGATGCAGTGAATGATCTGCGTTTTAATCTCCAGTTTGGAAAATATGGACATATTGTTGAAGCCGATATTAAAGGTTTTTTCAACCATATGGATCATGACTGGCTATTACGGATGCTCAAGGAAAGAATCAATGATGCTGCATTTTTGAACTTGATACAAAAATGGCTCAAGGC
>JALWVW010000308.1 GCA_027079365.1 Campylobacteraceae bacterium
CAGATGAAGGTAAGTGACTTCTTTGATATGAATCCGCACCTGAGTGACTACCGGGTACCGGAGGATATCTCTCTGGTACAGGTGATGATCCCTCAGGACAAATTCTATCTCTATCAGGCCTTCTACACGCCACCGACGCTGGAGCAGATATTCAAGACCAAGCACTATAGCAACCTGGTCTCCCATATTGTTGCCAAGGGAGATACGATCAAGAGTATTGCCAGAAAGTACAAGACCACCCCTATCGATATGATCATTGCCAATCAGCTCTCCAGTGAAAAGCTCAAGATAGGAAAGCTTCTCGTCGTACCGGTCACCAAGGAGACTTTTGAGAAGTTGATTCGCTACTAAGAGGGTTTTAATGGTGCCCCAAGTATAATTGATATCGAAATTGATATTAAAAAATGAGAGCTTATGAACAGACTTTTTACTTTCTTTCTTTCTTTTCTCTTGGCATTGCCTGTGATGCTGATCACTTCAGGCTGTTCACAAAAGAGATATACACCTACCGGACATACCAGTGCTGCCAGACACCGGGCTACGATGCGCACCTACCATGTCCGAGGCAAGACCTACAGACCCACCTATGTCAGTGTCAATGACACGATGCGCGGTATCTCCAGCTGGTACGGTCCCAACTTTCACGGCAAGCAGACCAGCAACGGAGAGCGTTACAATATGCATGGTATGACCGCAGCACACAAAACCTGGCCGATGGACACCATGGTCAGGGTACAAAATCTCAAAAATGGCAAAAGCGTGGTTGTGCGGATCAATGACCGAGGGCCTTTTGTCAGCGGTAGGATCATCGACTGCTCCTATGCTGCAGGCAAGGCAATCGGTCTGGACAGATTAGGGATCGCACCAGTCAAACTGACCGTACTGGGCTTTGCAGGTAAGGTCTATCATGCACCTAAGCCAACCGCACAGACGCCTTCTGCTCCTGCTACACCTGCAGCACCACTGCCTAGGGTACACCTGACCAACTTCGCTGTGCAGGTAGG
>JALWVW010000309.1 GCA_027079365.1 Campylobacteraceae bacterium
TATATGATGGTACCAATATGGAAGGCCCCGCCAATGAATTAGATTGGAGTGATACACTCTATAAAGCTGCTATGGAGCATAGTGTAGATATGGCAGCATGGAATCACAATGAAACAAATGCTACCAAAGCAAGAACCAAATATACACATGCTGGCTCTGGTACTGATTCAGACTGGACTGCGATAAAGCATGATTTGGGGAGGGGAAGTACAATTACAGAAAGAATTTATAATAATGGGTACAAAGGAAAACAAACATTGGGTGAGAATATGGCAGCTGGAACAGATATGGATACGCCAGAAGAGGCTGTCCAGGCTTGGATTGACAGTCCGGGTCATTGTGTTAATCTTATGAGTAGCAAGTATACTAAAGTTGGTATGGCACTCAAAGAAGATGTTGATTCTTTCTTTACCTATTATTGGACACAAGACTTTGGAGTTCAGTAGGCTATCTGCATCGTAGAACAGTGCAAACTCCCTCCTTGTTCTATGAGTTTTAGACAGTTGATAGGAATGATTTCCTTCTCGGGAAATAGACTTTTAAATATCTCATGTGCGATTTTATCCTTTTTGTCACTATAGGCAGGATAGAGAAGCGCATCATTGCAGATGAGAAAGTTGGCATAGGTGGCGGGGAGTCTCTCTCCTGCTTGGTTGTAGATAGCATCAGTCATAGGCAGCGGAATGAGTGTATAGGGTTTGCCTTCTAGAGTGCGAAAAGCTTCTAGCTGCATCTCCATCTGCTTCAGTGCCTCATAGTGCTCATCCTCCTTATTGTCACACTTGACATAAGCGATTGTCTCTTTGTTGACAAAACGAGCCAGGGTATCGATATGGGAGTCTGTGTCGTCTCCTGCAAGATAGCCATGGTCCAGCCATAGTACTCTTTTGGTGCCTAGATATGTTTCTAGTTTTGCCTCTACCTCTTCCTTGCTCAGCCCACCATTTCTATTGGGGTTGCATAGGCATTGTGAAGTGCTCAAGATAGTGCCCTCTCCATCAC
>JALWVW010000310.1 GCA_027079365.1 Campylobacteraceae bacterium
ATGCGAAGAGAGCTCAGTGACGAAGACTTTGAACGGCGCGTGCGTGCCTACTATGGGCTGGAGCAGTACTAATGGAGAGCTTCTTTTTCAGTGCAGGAGAGAAGCGGTACCGGGTGAGCGAATTTGGCTCTGTGGATGCAGTGCAGCTACGCAGGGTCGATATTTCCAATGGTGTGGTATTTGCTACAGGTAGATTTCAGAAGCAGACCCAACAGATTGATATTAGCAATCTAGATAGAATGATCATGTTGGTTATGGCCAAAGAGGGCAGTGTGGAGATCACCGATCATCACACGGGGAACAGTTGGAAAGTGCCAGAGGGAAAGATAGGGATGTTTGCCTCCTCAAGACAGGATATCACGCTGAGGGCGCCTTCTCAGCCGCAGAGTGACCTTTTCATTCTCTTTATCGCAGATTTTTTTCTCAAACGCTATCTTAGCGGAAAGGCCTCTGCGCCTGTGGACTTCCTCTGCCACAAGATACAGCAGGAGCTGACAATGGAGTCAGTCAATCTGCAGCCGATTGATGCTTTGAGCCTCTATATCGTGCAGAGACTTCTGAAGGTAGACCAAGGGGAGTGCATGGCCAGTATGCTGGCTGAGCATCGGGTCAGTGAGTTTATGATTCACCGATTTTCTCTGCTGGATATACCACTGGAAGACATCAGTCAGGAGGAGGCGGCACTGGCATCCAGAGCCAAAGGTATTTTGCTGGAAGATTTTGTTTCTCCGCCTACTATCCGGGAGCTGGCGCATCTATGTGCCAGCAACGAGACCAAGCTGAAAAAAGTATTTAAAAAAGTCTATCAGATGACGATCCGCAGGTATATACAAAAACTAAGGCTCGAAGAGGCCAACCTGCTCCTGCGGGAAAAATACTACAGCATCGGAGAGATTTCACAGAGGGTAGGATACAAGCACCAGGGGCACTTTGCGAAGCTCTTCTTCTCTGTCTATGGTGTCTATCCCAAAGATTTAATGCGTCATTAGTGCTTCTTTTTGATCATCCATTTTTTGAAGGGCTGTAGCGAGTCTATATAATCTGCTACATCTTTGAATTCTTGATCCTCCAGAGGAAGTGTGGGCATGGCATTGGCAGAGTAGCCAAATGCTTTGTAGTGGCTATAGGGATCTTTTGCATACCCTGCGATCTGCTCTTTGGCTCTTGTGTAGGAGACGATATTGAAATCCGGTCCTAGAGCGCTGCCGCCGTTGACAGTGTGACAGATGGCACAGTTGGCAGCATAGACGGCTTTCCCTTTGCTGATGTCTGCGTTTAGACTGGTGCCGTATAGCAGGATCAAGAGTAGAATCAGATTTTTCAAAAGGTCTCCTGGGTATAGATAGATTTATAATTAGGAGTAAAATACTCTTAATTATAGTAGAGCAAAATATATCGGAATATTTTTGCATAGGACTTGATGCAGATCAATAATTAGGAGTAAAATACTCTTTTTTAAAAACCCTTTTGTGCTAAAAGATAATTCCATTAGTGACAAGATGCTGTTGCCACAATATCTATTTTTGACTATACTTTCTCTATAGACTTGAAGAGGATATGTGATGAAAAGAGTATTCCATCCAGCTGTGGTGACAACTATCGTGGTGACGGGCATCCTTCTGTTGCCTTTTTTGATGCCGGACAAAACGGTGCCTCAGTGGAGTGACAGCCAGCTGCGTCACGCTGCTTTGTCGCGCAATATGCTGCCTGTGCCCAAAGACTATGATGCACTGCTCAGGGTGGTAGATACAGCAGAAAACCCTATGAGCCGAGAAAAGATCGCATTGGGGAAGGCACTGTTTTTTGATACGAGGCTCTCTCGGGATCAGACACTCAACTGCGCTTCGTGCCATATCCTGGAGGAAGGCGGCGACGACAACCGTCCGACTGCGATAGGCTTCCATGGGAGGGAAAATCCCTTTCATCTGAATTCACCAACGGTGCTCAATGCAGCCTTGGAAAAGTCTCAGTTTTGGAACGGGCGTGTCAAGGATGTAGAGGCGCAGGCAGGTGGCCCTGTGCAGGCACCTTTTGAGATGAATATGACACCAGCAGAGGTAGAGAAACGGCTTAATGCAGATAAGCCTCTGGTTGCAGAGTTCAAGGAGATATTTGGTACCCAGTGGATCACCTTTGAAAATGTACGCAAAGCTATCGGTGCCTATGAGCGCACGCTGCTTACCAGGGGTGCGTATGACAGATACCTGGAGGGGGATGACAAAGCTATTTCAGCCGCAGCCAAGAGAGGCATGACGCTCTTTATCGTCAAGGGCTGCAAGGGCTGCCATACGGGTATGAGTGTGGGAGGACAACGCATAGAGAAGTTTCCTCTGCGCTATTATTTTATGGACTATATAGGTATTACACTTGACCCTAATGTCAAGATCAAAAAAAGTCCCTTTCCTTTTGAGAATAAAGGTGGGTTCCGAGGGCGAAACGGTACACTCAAATTCAAAGTTCCAATGTTGCGTAATATTACCAAGACCTCCCCTTATTTCCATAATGGAGCCGTAGAAAAACTGGAAGAGGCAGTGCGTATCATGAGTAAGTACCAGATAGGGGATGAGTTCTCCCCTGAGCAGATCGATGATGTGGTGGCATTTTTGAAGACTTTGGAGGGGGAGTTAGTGGTGTATTGACTTTGGTCTGACTCAGCCCCTATCTGTTCCCTAGGATTGTTGAAGAGGAGTCAGCATCCTTTTGTAGGAAGTGGAAGGCTTTGCCTCCACTGTACGGGACTGAAGTCTCCGTTTCCAAAGAATAAATACCCTTAACTTAATGGCATTGAAGGGGCGGCTATATCTCTTTGAGCAGTGCAAACACTTCTGAAAAAACCCTGGCTCTGATCTTTCTATCATGATGCGTCATGAGATAGATGGCTTCACTGAGCTTGGGGTGCACAGAGGGATTGAGCTTGGAGACTTCGGTTTTGCTGATCTTTCTAGGTTGCCTGAGGATAGGCTCGAAGTCATCGACCCCTGCATATCGCTCCTCTCCTGTCAGTAACTTAAAGAGCTTGAGACCAAAATCAAAGATCTCGAAACTCTCTTTTTTGAATGTTTTGGGTTCTTCCTCTAGTGTAAAAGTAATGCCTGTTTCGAGTTTTTCGTGCAGCAGATAGTTGATAATAGTAAAAAACCTTTGTGCCTGAAAGGAGTAGTGGGCGGAGAGGTATCTGTCGTCAAATGCTTCATAGCTCTCTATCGCCAACTTATGTTTGGCATAGTTTTCGAGCAGATACTTGACATGGTGCTTGGCTTCTGTCAGAGGTAGGGACTTGTGTAGGGTTTTTGCCTCCTTGGCATGTCGTGTGATCTTGCCGCCGACGAGCAGGTGTACGCCGTCTACGATATTGTCATCAGGATCTTTGGCTCTGCATCCTTCAAATCCAATATCGGCGATACCGTGTACACCACAGCCCTTGGGGCATCCTGACCAGTTCATCCTGACCGTGGCATTGTCTATCTTGACTTCACTGTAGAGAAAGTCTGCCATCGCTATGGCATCAGGCTTGTTGTCTATCACGCCAAAAGTACAGGTCTGCCTGCCTGCACAGGCGATGAGGTTGTGAAAGTAGAGATGGTCAAACTGACTGTATTTGGCCACAACGGTTTCAGATTTGAAGCTCTCAAGGTTCTCTGGAGTGATAGAGGGCAGATAGATATTTTGATCATAGGAGAGTCTGATCTCTCCACTGCCGTATGCAGTAGAGAGTCTGGCAGTCTCTATCATGTCGCTGCCTGTAAAGATACCAGAAGGTACCACCATCTTGTAGGAGAATGTACCATCACGACCCAATATCTTCTCCGTAGAGAGCACAGCAGACTGAGACTGTGTCATGATTTCGCCTGCGGTGGCAAAGGGTATGCCAGTCTCCTCTTGGATAGCTGCAATGAAGTTTGCCATGCCCACATCATTGATGAGGTAGACCAGGCGGTTTTTGTTGCGGTTGTCTCTATAGCCGTATTTTCTAAACAGGCGCAGAAG
>JALWVW010000311.1 GCA_027079365.1 Campylobacteraceae bacterium
TTTCCAGTGTGCGATGGATTTCTCGATATTTCTATCTGCGATATCCAGAGGATTTTCTGTCGTAGGCTCCAGATCAAGTTTGGCAGATGCCAGAGCTACAATCTCAGGGTCAGGTGCCACAGGGGTTTTGCCAAAGCGTCCCAGCACCATTTTCCCATATCCCGGAGCGATCTGCTTCCAGGGGCCAAACATCACATTGGCATAGGCCTGCTGCCAGTAGAACTGGCTGACCGGTGTCACAGAAGTACCATAGCCTCCACGCTCTACAACCTCTTTCATGGCGGCGATCACTTCATCGAATTTATCCAGATTGCCGCTGTCTCTCATCATTTGGGTGTTGGCAGTCAATGCGCCACCCGGCATCGGTGAGAAGGGAATCAGAGGACTGACCTGTGTCGCCTCCGGTGGAATAAAGTACTCTTCCAGACATGCTCTCAGCGTCTCTTCATATTTGAGTACTTTGTCAAGCTTGAGGTCGCCGAGATTGTAGTCGGTTCCTTTGGTAGCATGTAGCAGCGTCAGGATATCAGGCTGGCTTGTACCACCACTGACTGGTGAGGCTGCTAGATCGATACCGTTGGCACCGCCCTCCAGTGCTGCCAGATAGCAGGCCACACTGACCCCTGCTGTCTCATGTGTGTGTAGCCTGAGGTGTGTCTCCTGACCTAGGAGTTTTCTTGCCATAGAGATCGTCTCGAAGACCTTGTGGGGATTGGAGGTACCGGAAGCATCTTTGAAGCAGACAGAATCAAATGCAATCCCACTGTCAAGGATATTGCGCAGTGTCTTCTCATAAAAATCCACATCATGCGCCCCTTTGCACCCAGGGGGCAGATCCATCATCGTCACTACCACTTCGTGGTTCATGCCGTGCTTGTTGACACAGCTTGCACTGTAGGCCAGATTGTCCACATCATTCAGTGCATCAAAGTTTCTGACTGTTGTGGTGCCATGCTTGGCAAACATCTTTGCAAAAAGGTCGATCATCTCACGGCTGGCAGTATCGAGCATGACTGTATTGATACCTCTTGAGAGGATCTGCAGATTCGCATCAGGCCCTACGATCTCCCGAAACTTGTCCATCATATCAAATGCATTTTCCTGTAGATAGAAAAAGAGGCTTTGGAACCTGGCACCGCCACCAAATTCAAAGTGATTGATACCTGCTTTTTTGGCCGCTTCTACCGCAGGAAAAAAGTCCTCCATCAGTACCCTTCCTCCAAAGACAGATTGGAATCCGTCTCTAAAGGTCGTGTCCATAATATCGATATATTTTTTTGCCATTGAAACCCTTTTCTATGATTTGTTTTTACGAAATTCCGTGACTGCTGCAATCACCGCTGCGACATGTGCCTGCTGGTCAGTATTGCCGGTACGAGAGGCTGAAGATGGCGGAGTAACCACCGGTGCCTTGTCCGGAAAGTACTTCCCGATGATACGAGCCTGAAGCTTGACCGAGAGGATCATTACATACAGGAAAATGAACACTACGCCCATGCCCAGTACCATAAACTTCAGTGCTTCTGTTATAAGATTTACTTCCATTTGTTTCTACCTTTGGGAAAACTGAAATTCCCTCTTGTTGGGATGCTCAATTTTAGCTATTTTTAGGCTTGGCTCTGCTTAAAAACACTGTGCTATCTGCGTCTTTTTTTTCTTTTGTTACTTCCTGTCTGCTTCTGATCCTGCTGGTGTTCATGCAGCATGTGCTCTACCTCGGAGGCATCATACCCTATCTGAAAACCGGTACCACTCTGCCCTTCGGAGAGCATGTAGGAGAGTGCTTTTTTGATAAAGGTGCCCTGATCCATCCTGGAGAGTGATTGCAGTGCTTTGTCGATATGTGGATGGATAGCTGTTTCCTCAAGCTTTTGGATCATAAAGTCAATCGACTCCTGGGAGAGACTGCCATCTCCCACCACAAGTGTATCCAGTCTCATCTCTGCGCCCACCTCTTTCTGTATGCGCTGAAGTTCACGAAACTCCTCGGTGGTGACCAGTGTAATCGCCTGTCCTGACTTGCCTGCTCTGCCTGTACGGCCGATACGGTGCACATAGCTCTGCGGGTCAAACGGGATGTGATAATTAAAGACATGGGTGACATCCTTGACATCCAGTCCTCTGGCTGCCACATCAGTAGCTACGAGGATCTTTGTCTGCGCCCTGCGGTAGGACTTAACCACTGTTTCTCTCTCTATCTGCTCCATATCTCCATGCAGCCCGCTGGCAGCGAAACCCATTGCCTGGAGGTGCTCAGTAAGTCTGTCGACCTCGCGCTTCATGCGGCAAAATATCAGACATTTGTTGAAATTTTCAGCCTCTAAAAGCTGTACGATCGTCTCATCCCTCTGGCTTTCATTGATTACAAAATAACGCTGATCAATGATATTGTTGGTCGTCGCCTCATCACCTACAACGGAGATAAACTCTGGCTGATAGAGTATCTGGTCTGCCAGTTGCTTGATCGGTGTAGGCATGGTTGCGGAGAAAAGCAGTGTCTGGCGATTCTGGGGGATATATTCAAAGATCTCTTTGATGTCATCCAGAAAGCCCATATCCAGCATCTCGTCCGCTTCGTCCAATACCACTATCTCCGGATTGAAGACATCGATCTTGCCTTTACGATAGAGATCTTTGAGTCTGCCGGGCGTGGCGACGACGATCTGTACGCCTTTGTGTATCAGGGCGATCTGTCTGCCATATCCTACACCACCATACACTGTCAGTGTGCGGATACCCGCAAAACGACCTAGATGATAGAGCTCATCGCTCACCTGTGTAGCAAGCTCTCTGGTTGGGGTGATAACCAGTGCCCGCTCGATCTGTCCTTTTGCGATCATGTCCATCATCGGCAGTCCGAAGGCTGCGGTCTTTCCTGTGCCTGTATGTGCCTGTCCTACCAGATCGTTGCCCGCAGCGATGATCGGTATCGCTTCTTTCTGTATAGGGCTAGGCTCCTTGAAGCCTGCAATTTTTACGCCTTTGGCGATATCGCGGTGAAAATCAAAATCCTGAAATGTCATATAAGTACCTTATGATAAATTAGGTTGGCAAGATACAAAAAAACCCATGTTGCTATCACTCGTACGGTATAGGTACATAGATCCAAAATACGGTGCAAACCCGTAGGTTCAAAAATTTTTTGAACTCAAGAGAGTTTCTCGCAAGAAACTCTATGAATGCAAGGCTTTATAAATTTTACTTTACAGTATCATAAGTAGAATGATACCAAAAATTATCCTATAGATACCAAAGGGCACAAAAGAGAAGCGTTGGATAAAGACCAAAAAGAGCTTTACAGTAACATAGGCCACCACGAAAGCCACCACGAAACCAATCGCAAAGGCGGTAATATCAGCACCGGCAAAGTCCTGGTAGTGCTTGAGTAGTGAATAGAGAGAAACCGCGCCCATCACTGGAATTGCCAGCAGAAAAGAGAAGTCCGAGGAGGCCTTGCGATCCAGTCCGCTCAGCAGTCCCCCTATGATCGTGGCACCTGAACGGCTGGTGCCGGGGATGATAGCAAAGATCTGTGCGATACCGACCCAGAGTGCCTGCATCCAGCCAACCCCCTCTGCTTCTGTGACCTGATGGGGTGTCTCTTTATAGAAATATTCTACAACGAGAAAAACCACCCCACCGATGATGAACATATAGGCCACCGTCTTGCTATTGAACAGGACATCCACATAGTCTTTGGCCAAAAACCCTGCGATCGCGAAAGGGACAAATGCTAGCATTAGTTTGGCCCAGAGGTCGATCTTTTTGGGACTGAGTTTCTCTCTGTAGATCAGCATTACTGCCAGTATGGCGGCAAATTGTATAATAATCTCATAGGCATTGACCACCGCACTCTGGGGGATGCCTAGAAACCTGCCTGCCACAATCATATGCCCTGTCGATGAGATAGGTAAAAACTCTGTAAATCCCTCGATAATTCCGATAATGATCGCCTGAATACTGTCCATTGTGTTGTCCCTTAAATCATGGTTGAGAAGTAGCTCTCGTCTTTTGCTATAAGTATGTCCGCCGTACCATGATCCTCTACTTGACCATCTTCCAGTACATAGATATATTCTGCGTGCTGTATCGTGCTGAGCCTGTGTGCGATGGTAATGACCGTCTTGGGAGCCAGGTAGGTATGTAGATCGGCAAAGAGTCTGGCCTCGGTATGTACATCCAGTGCTGAAGTGGACTCATCAAAGACTACGATCTGTGGATCGATCAATACCATCCGTGCAATTGCCACCCGCTGCCGCTGTCCTCCGCTGAGCTTGATGCCATCCTTGCCTACGATAGTTTCCAGTCCCTTCTCTAGCCCTTCAATGACTGTATTGAGCTGTGCTACACTGACGGCATTTTCAATCTCTGCTTTGCTGTAATGCTCCCCCAGTGTCAGATTGAAGTAGAGGGTATCATTGAAGAGTTTGGGGTGTTGCAACACCATATGCGCATGTCTGCGAATCGTTGCCAGATCTATACTGTCATGGGAGATACCATCATAGCGTATGTGCCCCTCTTCAAGGGGATAAAACCCCACGAGAAGATTGGCAAGTGTTGTCTTTCCTGAGCCGCTGGCACCGACAATAGCAACCTTTTGACCCTTTTTAATATGAAGATTTATATTTTTTAATATCTTTTTATTTTTGGTGTAGCCGAAACTGAGATTCTCTACCTCTATACCTATGGATACCTTCTCTACAAAAGGATCTTTTCCCATGCTATTTTCAGGCTCCTGCTCCATCGCAAAGATCGCATTGATCCGCTTACAGGCAGCACGGGCATTAGCAAGAGCGTACTGGAAGTTGATAATATCCTGTGTGGGTGTCATCATGATCCAGAGGTACCCAAAGATCGCCAACATTAACCCCACGCTGAGGTCGCTGTAAGCCACCGCCAGTATGCTCACTGCACGGAAGACCTCGTAACCGCCCAGAAAGATCAGAAAAGAGAGCCGAATCGCCCTGTCACTTCGCCAGCCGAAGCGTACCGAAGTCTCTTTGAGCTCCTCTGCACGCGTCTCTACCCTGTCGAAAAAATACTGCTCTTTGTTGGCTGCTTTGATCTGATGGAAGAGCTCCAGTGTCTCCCCCAATGTAGACTGAAAGAGCTCTGTGGCAGCGTTTTCCCGGCGTTTGAGCTTGCCGACATTGCGCGCCAGATTGGCGGTAAAAAAGACCACAATAGGGTTGGTCACAAGGATAAAGATCGCCAGCTTCCAGTGAATCATCAGCAGTATTGCTGCTGTAAACAGCAGCGTCAGAATCGAGATGACAAACTTACTGACAGTCGTACCGATGAAACTGTCCACTGTGCTAACATCGGTCACAAGCTTGGAAGTGATCGCCGAGGGGCTGATCATCTCATACTCTTTGAGCGAGACCCGCTCCAGATACCCTACAGCCCCTTTGCGCAGCTTCAGTGAGATATCCTTGGAGATACCCAGAAAGGTGCGTACTTGTATCACATTGAGCACAAACCCTACTGTACGAAGCAGCAGTGTTAACAGTAGAAAAAACAGCACATACCCTGCCAGCGACATCGGCATGATATGCGCTGCCACCCAACCTGTCATCACAGAGCTCTTTTTGAGCAACAGTTCATCTACGAGTACCGGAATAAAGAGCGGGATGGTCACGGTCATCAGTGTAGCGAGTATCGCTACGGCATTCCCTTTAATCAGGGCCTGCCTGTAGCCAAGCGCCTGAGAAATAATACCCTGAATAGTACAACGCTTGGGTCTCATGGTGCTCCGTGTTATTTTTTTGGCATTATAGCATAATAGATTTAGGCTATAATCAATAGGCTCAGTATCCTCTCCTTATCCATCTCGGTTATCCTGCATCTGGCATTAAACATATATTTTTTATGTAATATTTTTTCCTCACCCCGAACCCAAGGAAAAGGAAAAGAATAAACCTGCACAGTGCTTAGTAGCGATACTCTGTCAAGATTCTCATATAGTTTGCACGTTCATAGGCTGCGGGATTGGCAGTATGATGGAGTGAAATACTGCCTTTCATCTGTGCAATGGAGTCATACTCTTTTTCCTCCATCCAAGTACTGAGATCATTTAGAACTCTGTCAACATAGGATTCGCCATATTTCATGAGAGCTGAGACCATTTGCACTGTGTCCGCACCACTCATTATTGCTTTGAGAATATCCTCATGGGTATGGACACCCGTGGAGGCACATAGAGAGGCAGCAACCTTCTTGTACAGGATGGCACTCCAACGGAGGCTTTCGCTAAGTTCGGCAGCACTACTGGGTCGAATTGTCTGTACAGCGGTCAGTGCTTCGAGGTCGACATCGACCTGCACAGGGCGGTCAAAAAGTACAAGTCCCTTGGCGCCCTTATCGCTAAACTGCTTGGCCATATTGGCAGGTGAGGAAAATACTGCATTCATCTTGATACTGACAGGAATAGAGACAGTTTCGAGGACAGCCTCCAATGCCTCAAGATAAAGTTTTTCAACCATGGATCCATCCACTTCAATATCAGTGGGAATATAGGTAATATTGAGCTCCAGACCATCTGCTCCTGCTTCCTGAAGTTTGCCGGCATACTCGATCCATCCACCTCTGGAAACACCATTGAGTGATGCAATCAGAGGAATAGAGAGGCTAGACTTTAAAGTATTGATCTCTTCAAGATAATGCTCAGACTCAAGATTACTCAGCTCCATATCGGGAAAGTAACCGACTGCCTCGGCATAACTTTCGCCTCCTTTAAACAGAAAATGGTCGATTTCATGGCTCTCATGATTGATCTGCTCTTCAAATATTGAGTGCAGTACGATCGCAGCGACACCAGCATCTTCAAGACGCTTGATCGAATCACTGGAGGCGGTCAAAGGAGAAGCACCTGCAATGATAGGGTTTTTCAGGGTAAGTCCCATATAGGTAGTCTCAAGTTTCATACTTCTGCTCCTGTTTTATTGGATTTTTTTCTCTCTTCTGAGTGCACGATATCACTCTCTTGCTCCGCAATTTTTTCGGCCTCCCCCGCATAATAGTTCTCAAGATTTTTATACCGGTCATACATTGTGCTGGCATGGATGCGAGCCGTATCAAGAAACTCTCTGGCTGCACCGGCATTGATCTTCTCTGCCATTTTGAAACGGGTCTCCTGATACATAAAGTTCTTCACGTCTATCTTTGGTGCTTTATAGTCAATATGCATGGGGTTCTTCCCTTCGAGTGCCAGCTCCGGATTGAAGCGGAAAAGCGGCCAGAGACCAGAATCAACAGCCAGTTTCTGGTGATCCATACCATACTTGAGATCATAACCATGCGCAACACAATGCGAGTAGGCAATAATAATGGAAGGGCCATCATAGCGCTCAGCTTCAATAAAAGCTCTGACAGTCTGTGCATCATTGGCGCCCATTGAGACACGGGCAACATAGACATTTTCATAGGCAATTGCCATCATTGCCAGGTCTTTAGGTACTTGTGGCTTACCTCCTGCAGCAAATTTGGCAACAGCTCCGGTAAAGGTCGCCTTGGACTGCTGTCCGCCGGTATTGGAATAGACTTGGGTATCAAGTACCAAAATATTGACATTTTTTCCGCTGGCCAATGCGTGATCCAGTCCACCGTATCCGATATCATAAGCCCATCCGTCACCCCCCATCATCCAGACAGACTTTTTGACCAGATAGTCCGCCAGAGAAAGCAGTCTGTTTGTTTCGGTATTCTCTGTCTGAGACAATATCTCCTTGAGTTGTGCTACCCTTTCGCGCTGCTCAAAAATCTCCGGTTCATCATGCTGATGACTCTTGAGAATGGCATCAGCCAGTTCTGTCCCGACCACATCTCTAAGCCCATGCAGTAAGGTACGGGCATTCTCTGTATGCTTGTCGATAGCCAGCCTGAATCCCAGCCCAAACTCGGCATTGTCTTCGAAAAGTGAGTTTGACCAGGCTGGTCCTAAATTCTGGGAATTTTTCTTCCAGGGGGTCGTTGGAAGATTTCCGCCATAGATGGAGGAGCATCCAGTTGCATTGGCGACGATCATGCGGTCACCAAAGAGCTGTGAGGCCAACTTGACATATGGGGTTTCACCACACCCGGGACAAGCACCGGAGAACTCAAAGAGCGGTTCAAGAAACTGGCTCTCTTTGACTTTAGCATGGTCGAGCTTACTACGGTCATAGTCGGGAAGTTCCATAAAGTACTCCCAGTTTCTCTCACCAGTTTCACGTACAGGTTCCTGAGGTACCATATTGATGGCTTTGAGATTGGTCTGTGATTTATTTTTAGCCGGACAAACCTCGACACAGAGTGCACAGCCTGTACAATCCTCCACCGCAACCTGAATAGTGAATTTTTCATCCGGCTCAAATGTTTTACCTTTTGCCTGGATAAAGTGAAAATCTTCAGGATGATCCTGCAATCGCTCCTCACCAACCACTTTGGATCGGATAGCAGCATGGGGACAGACAATGACACATTTGTTACACTGAATACAGACATCGGGATCCCAAAGTGGTACTTCTATCGCAGTATTTCGTTTTTGGTACTGTGTAGTGCCACTGGGCCAGGTTCCATCATCCGGTATTTCACTGACCTTCAGCTGGTCACCCTCGCCCTCAATGAGCTTTGCAGTGATCTTGCCCACAAAGTCCTCAAAATTACCTTTGACAGGAGGCTTGAGTCCGATGGTACTGTCAGCGTATTTGGGGACATCAACCTGATAGAGATTGGCAAGTGTGCCATCCACCGCAGCATAATTCATCTCTACGATTTTTTTACCCTTTTTACTATATGTTGCCTCAATACTCTCTTTGATCTTGGCAATAGCTTCTTCTTTCTCCAATACACCAGAGATAGCGAAGAAACAGGTCTGCATTACTGTATTGATACGGCGTCCCATATTGGTCTTTTTTGCGACACTGTAAGCATCGATGATATAGAATTTGAGTTCCTTGGAGATAATTTCCTTCTGTACCTTTTGTGGTAAACGGCTCCAGATAATATCTTTGGAGAAGGGTGTATTCAGCAGGAAGGTTGCACCCTGTGAAGCGTACTTGAGAATATCGAACTTCTCAAGAAAAACACTCTGGTGACAGGCAACAAAATTGGCATCACTGACAAGGTAGCTCGATCGAATTGGTTGGGGACCAAAGCGAAGGTGTGATATTGTCATAGAGCCTGACTTATTAGAGTCATAGACGAAATATCCTTGCACATAGTGATCCGTACCGTTTCCAATAATTTTGATCGTATTCTTGTTGGCACCCACCGTACCATCTGATCCCAGACCGAAAAAAATACTTCTAAGTACCTCACCGCCCTCTATCGAGAGTGTCTCATCCCACTTCAAAGAAGTATGCGTAACATCATCATGTATACCGATTGTAAAGTGATTCTTGGGGGTTTTCATGGAAAGCTCATCAAAGACCGCCTTCACCATAGCCGGCGTAAACTCCTTGGAAGAGAGACCATAGCGTCCACCAATGATGCGTGGCATGCTAAAGGGGAGCTTGCCCTGTTCATTTTGTTCGCTTAAAGCCGCCACAATATCAAGATAGAGTGGCTCACCAGTTGCACCACTCTCCTTGGTACGGTCAAGTACAGCAATCGACTTGACAGATGCAGGAAGGCTCGCAACAAGGTGTTCTATCGAAAAGGTACGGTAGAGTCGAACTTTGAGCAGGCCAATTTTTTCACCTTTCTTCGTGAAGTATTCTACGGCTTCATGTGCCGTTTCCGCTCCTGAACCCATCATAATGATAACACGTTCAGCATCGGGCGCCCCAATATAGTCAAAAAGCCGATAATGCCGTCCGGTCAGGGCACCAAACTTTTTCATCTCCTCTTCAAGAATCCCAGGCAATGCATCATAATAGCGGTTCACAGTCTCCCTGCCTTGAAAATAGACATCCGGATTTTGCGATGTACCTCGGATAAAGGGGTTATCTGGTGTAAGGGCGCGGGCGCGGTGCTCTTGGACCAGTCCTTCATCAATCATCGCCTTCATCACCTCGATATCCATCAACTCGATCTTACTCTCTTCATGGGAAGTTCTAAAACCATCAAAAAAGTGCAGAAACGGAAGTCGGGATCGCAATGAAGCAGCCTGTGAGATGATCGCAAAGTCATGTGCTTCCTGCACAGATCCTGAAGCCAACATAGCAAATCCCGTTTGACGCACAGCCATCACATCACTATGGTCACCAAAAATTGAAAGTGCTTGTGCCGCCAAAGATCGTGCAGCGACATGAAAGACAGTAGGTGTCAGTTCTCCAGCAATCTTATACATATTGGGGATCATGAGAAGCAGTCCCTGTGATGCAGTAAAAGTTGTTGTCAGTGCTCCGGTCTGAAGCGCACCGTGTACACTTCCGCTGGCACCTCCTTCACTCTGCATCTCCATAATATCGGGTACAGAGCCAAAGATATTTTTTTCTCCTTTAGATGAGTAGGTATCACTCAGTTCTGCCATAGGAGAAGAAGGGGTAATCGGATAAATCGCAATGACCTCATTGGTTTTGTGTGCGACTAGCGCAACCGCCTCATTTCCATCGATAGTAGCAAATTTTTTTGACATTTGATTCTCCAAAGATAAATTCCAGGGTACTTATTTTTGCATTCTCGAAGATCTTCCTTAGGCTGCCTCTGTCAATCCCAGGTGAGTACCCCAGAGATCAGCAAGTGGGCTTGAAAGAGATAGCCACACCATATTGTAGCACTTGTAGCCCGAAATATGCAATAAAAATCAGAAATATGCAATAAAAATAAGAAGTATTCGCTAAGTGTTGTTTTGTGGGTATCGGCGAGAAATCATTAAGAGATATTTTTTTGGAATGTTCCATAGAGAATAGCCTTGCGAATACCAATCGATTAGGAAACAAGCCTATACAGAATATTTGGTAGCCTTTATGCATGATCCTGGTTGAAGTATGAAGGCTTATCCTTATTCTATTGCGAGACTACCTTCAGAATCTCTCGCAGATCCTTGATATCTATACAGTGGGTGGCTGCCTGGCGGAGTACCTCTCTGGCATTGAAGGCGATACGGGTGTCTGCATGGGCGAACATACTCAAGTCATTGGCGCCATCACCGATGACAAGTGTATTGGTTCTATCAATGCCCATGAGACGCTGGAGACGGAGGATCATATCGCCTTTGGCATTGCCATACATCATCTCTCCCCCTACTTCTCCAGTGAGCTTCCCCTCTGCATCAGCATAGAGGAAGTTGGCAAAGTCTGCATCGATGCCAAGTGTTGCACAGGCTGGCTCCGTTGCCTGACGAAAACCACCGGAGAAGCAGACGACTGTATAGCCCCGTGCCTTGAGTCCATCGACTGCCTCTTGGGCACCGGGCATTATGGGAAGATTGAGGCATATTTCCTTGGCAATAGTAGTATCCAGTCCCTTGAGAAGCTTGGCTCTGGCAACCAGTGCCATGAAGAAGTCCAGCCTCCCTGCCATCGCCTCCTCAGTGATCTCTGCAACCTGCGCTTCCAGCCCCAGAGGTGCCGCAAAGAAGTCAATCGTCTCCCCGTCCATCAATGTCGAATCAAAATCAAATACCGCCAATTTTTTCACGAACGCTGCCTTATGCAAGATTTTGGTAGAATTATACCCAATGAATCAAAAAAGAGTCTACTATGTTTGAAAAATTTTGTGATATACTCTGTAATGACAAGCCCTTTATTACCGTAGAGGTCACCCCGCCCCATGGTGCTTCAATAGAGGGCATCATCGATGAGATCGAAGCGCTGGGGCTGCATGAGAAGATCACGGGCTTCAGCTGCACGGACAACCCTCTGGCCAAGCTCAAGATGAGCGGCCTACTCTCTGCGATCAAGATTCAGCAGCGCTTTGGCAAGCCGGTGATTGCTACGATGAGTATGCGCGACAAAAACAAGCTCTCTCTGCAATCTGATCTGCTCGGTGCCAATGATTTCGATATCCGCTGTATCCTCGCGCTGACGGGTGATCCTGCCAAGTTCTCAGATCAGCCCGAAGTCAAGGGGGTGCTTGAGCGTGATTCTACCTTGTTGCTGAGCATCATCTATCGTCTCAACAACGGTATGGACTACTCCAACAACGACCTTGACCCCGCCCCCAAGCCGATCTATCCCTTTGCAGTGACTGATGCCCATGCCAAAAATATGAAAAATCTCCAAAAACGCATGCTCAAAAAACTCAACTACGGTGCCAGAGCCATTATCACCCAGCCGGTTTATGACTTAGAGAACGCAAGCGAGCTGCTGGAGATCTTTGAAGAGGCCAAAGAGCAGAGTATCAGAGATACTGCCAA
Organism: Campylobacteraceae bacterium; assembly: GCA_027079365.1. Classification (GTDB taxonomy): domain Bacteria; phylum Campylobacterota; class Campylobacteria; order Campylobacterales; family Sulfurovaceae; genus JAAXPZ01. The sequence goes on from JALWVW010000311.1 coordinate 12,281, forward strand.
GGAGGCACATCTGGTTCTGGGACAGTTCCCTATCGTTCGTGCCAAGACGGCGACTTTTATCGACGACAGAGTGCCGGGTATCGATGTCCCCAAAGCGATCATTGACGAGATGAACCTCGCAGCGATGGATGGTGAGGACAAAGAGCAGGAGGTAGGCTTCGCCCTCTCCAAGCGCATCTTCGACGAGATCATGCAGATGCATGGCAAAGTACATCTGATGACACATAACCGATTTGACCTGTGCAGTGAACTGATCGGGTAAGTATCTTTATACTTTGGACTTCTCCTCTGCCAAAAAGAGGAGAATACACGCTTAGTGAGATACTAAAGCTGGTATGGTTGTATGCTCCAGGAGATACGCGGCTGATCCACCCAGCATTATCTCCTTGAGTCCTTTTTTGCCATATGCTCCAGCCACTATCAGATCATAGTTCCCTGACTGTGCACTATTGAGTAGCGCTTCTCCTGGGATAAATGTTGTCTTGATCAACTCAAAATCTACCTCAATACCATGAAGTGACAGATAGTCCCCAAGGTCATTTATATCAGATAGATCATGGCTGGTATATTTCTTTGAGTAGAGCACTTTTACTTTTTTTGCTTTTTTAAGCAGTGGGATGGCTTCTGTGATGGCGCGAGATGCCTCTGCTGAATTATTCCAGCCGATAAGAATTTTCTCCATCTTCAATGCTGTCATGACTCT
>JALWVW010000312.1 GCA_027079365.1 Campylobacteraceae bacterium
GGTAAAAATTGTGCCATACCTTGTGACATAGGAATCCTTTGAAGTTTAAAATTGGAAAATATTTTACCACTTATAGTATAACAGCGGGCTTTTTCATCGCAGTGCTTGGCTCTATGTACCTTTATTTAGCATGGTTTGACATCACAAACGCTCTCGCTGAGACCATAGCTGCATTGCTTTTCTTTTGGTTTTTACTGCAAGCCGATCGGAAGGTATGGTTCTGGAGTGGCTTCTTACTCTCTCTGTTCTGGTTCTGGTGGATTCTTGTGAGTTTTAGCCACTACCATATGCGCTGGGCGATCCCCTTGGGAGCACTCTTTATCGCGCTGGTCTATGGCGGGATCTTTTGGCTACTTGCATGGATCTCTGGTAAACTTTCATCTTTTCTGTCCTCTGCTGATACGTTGGCGAACACGCCCTATGAAGCGCTATTTAAAGTACTTGGACTTTTAGGGTTGAGCTATCTCCATCCACTGGGTTTTGACTGGTTCAAGCCCGAACTACTGTTTGTGCACAGCTATCTGGGCGTACACAAGTGGCAGTTTGCACTTGTCTTGCTATCCATTGGGCTGGCCCAGTATAGAAAGAACAGCCTCTATCTACTGCTGCTGCTCCTGGCATATTCTCCCGCCAAGACCACCCTCACCTATCAGGAGAGTAACAGTCCCATTGTACTCTCCGGTACGATGACGACTGTGGAGGACAAATGGAATCCCAAGCTGATCTCTTCACATATCACCAAAGTGCTTGCTGCGATTGACCAGGCTATAGCTCAGGGTAAACAGGTGATTGTACTGCCGGAGTCTGTCTTTCCTTTCTTTTTGAACAGAGAGTTGCAGCTGTTGGATGCACTGGAAAAGCGCTCTTTTAGGATCACCATCGTAATCGGTGCACTCAATCTCGATGGCGATATACACCGCAACTCTACCTTTATCTTCAAAGAGGGTGCCTATCGTGTCGCCAACAAAGTGCTGCTCGTGCCTTTTGGCGAGAGTAACCCCCTCCCCCAGTGGGCAGGCAAGTGGATCAACCAGATCTTTTTTGACGGTGCTATAGACTATATCGCCTCTGCTAAGCCTACTGATTTTGAAGTGAATGGCACTCTCTACCGCAATGCCATCTGCTATGAGGCCACCAGTGAACAGCTCTATACGGATAGCCCCAAACAGATGATCGTCATCTCCAATAATGCTTGGTTTATCCCCTCTATCGAACCTACAGAGCAGAGGATGCTACTGGAATTTTATAGCAGAAAATACGGCACGGTCATTCACCACAGCATCAATATGTCCCCCTCCTATATCATACGCACAAGGAGTCTCTGGTGAAAAAGTTTTTTCAAGCCCCTATCAAAGGGTATCAGATGATCTCCAGGATGCTGCCTGCCTCCTGTCGCTACTATCCCACCTGCTCCGAATATGCCAAGTGGCAGTTTGAGTTCAATGCACCACACAGAGCGATGGTCGCAAGTGGGTTGAGAATCCTACGCTGCAATCAACTCTTTGAGGGAGGAGTAGACTACCCGCTTGTACCGTACCAACCTCTGAAATGCCCCTGTTTATGCAACACTAATCGTTTCTATGGCAAAATCAGCATACACTATTGGCTTGTTCCCAAAAACAGTACACATTATTTTGTTCTAAAGGATCTCTATGACACTCACCTTGACTTCTCCACTTGATATGCATCTGCATCTGCGAGACGGAGAGATGCTCCAGACAGTGGCTCCTCTCACTGCACAGCACTTCAGCGGTGCTATCATCATGCCCAACCTCCTTCCCCCTATCGTCACCAAAGAGGCGCTACTGGCATACAGAGAGAGGATACTCTCCACATTGCCCGACACAAATATCTCCTCTTTCACACCACTCATGACACTCTTTTTCAGACCTGACTACAGCAGGGAATTCCTGGAAGAAATCCATCCAGATCTTGCTGCCATCAAGCTCTATCCCGCAGGGATCACCACCAATTCTGAGGGGGGGCTGAGTGGATTTGATGTGGAGGAGCTAAGCCCCGTCTTGACAGCTATGGGTGATCTGGGAATTCCACTCTGCATCCATGGAGAGACCAATGGTTTTGTGATGGACAGAGAGGCGGAATTTGTGCCGGTTTATGAAAAGTTAGCAGCTGCCTTTCCTGACCTCAAGATTATTATGGAGCACATCACCACGGCTGCCAGTGTCGCAGCGCTTGATAGATTTGACAACCTCTATGCCACGATCACCCTACACCATCTACTTATTACCCTGGATGATGTCGCAGGCGGCATGCTCCAGCCTCATCTCTTCTGCAAGCCTATCGCCAAACGCTATGAGGATCGAGAAGCCCTACTTCAAGTAGCCCTGAATGCCCATCCCAAGGTCATGTTCGGCTCAGACTCTGCTCCTCATCCTCAGGATGCCAAAGAGTGCCCGGGGTGTGCCGCAGGGGTCTTTACTGCCCCTATCGCCCTGCAGGCACTGGCAGCACTGTTTGACAAATATGACAAGCTTGACAACCTACAGGCATTTGTCAACACCAATGCTTGCTGCATTTATGGCATCACCCCGCCCCGGACAACTGTCACACTAAAGAAACAACCATTCACCGTCCCTGTCAAATACGGAGAGGTCGTACCCATGTTTGCCGGGCAGGAGATCGGATGGAGCATTACAACAAAATTTTAATTCGCCGAAAGGCGCAAGGAGCCCCATGAACAAAATAACAGAGCTCGAGAAAGGTCATGAGACCTTCAAAAAAGTCAAATTCAAAGCCAATGAAGATCGCTTCAAAAAACTCGTCTCCCAAGGTCAAAATCCCAAAGCACTCTTCATCGGATGTAGTGATTCCAGGGTCATGCCCAATATGATCACCAGCACTGGTGCTGGAGACCTCTTCATCATACGCAATATCGGCAACTTCGTCCCTGCCTTCAAACCAGACAGTGATTTTCACGCCACCGCTGCTGCCATCGAGTATGCTGTCAGTACACTGGAGGTCAATGACATCATCGTCTGTGGGCACTCCCATTGCGGTGCTATCGGCGCACTTTACAAAACCCTTGTACCCACAGAGGAGAATATCCATACCATTAAGTGGCTCGAGCTTGGGACCACAGCAAAAAGGGTCGCCAAAGCAGCCTTGCCACAGGTCGACAAAGCAGAGCTTCTGGACTATACCGAAAAGGTCTCCGTCATCTTCCAGCTCGAAAATCTGCTCAGCTACCCCGCAGTAAGGCGTAGGGTCGAAGAGGGCACACTCTATCTACATGGCTGGCATTATGACCTGGCAAGTGGTGAGATAGCCTATTATGATGATGAAGAGATGGTGTTTAGAGCATTGGGAGGCTAAAGCAAAATCCATGCAAAGACAACTTTTCGAAACTATTCGTATCCAGGATGGCAAAGCCATGCACCTCTCCTATCATAATGACAGATGCAACAGGAGTCGCAAGGCACTCTTCGCGGTAGAGAACACCATAGATCTGGCAAAATACCTTCAGGATCTACCTACCAAAGGGCTCTATCGTGCCAAGGTTACCTATGGCGCAAAAAGCATCCATACGACCTATACACTATATAGACCCAAAAAAATAGCACAGATTCAATTATCTGAAACAGACCTAAAATACCCTCACAAATATCTTGACAGGCAGGCACTGGATCAGGCATTGGCAGATTACTCTGACGGTGACGAGATACTCTTCACCCAACAGGGACTCCTCACCGACACCACCATTGCCAATATCGCCCTACGGCAGGCAGGTATCTGGTACACACCTACTACACCACTGCTGCCCGGCACCACCAGAGCCAGACTGTTGGATGAGGGCAGACTCATACTTCGAAACATTCCTGCTTCCGAGATAACACGGTATGATGGCTTGGCTTTAATGAATGCTATGTTAGGATTTTACGAGATTGATCTATCTATTATCATATAGACATCACCGAAAAAGGGTTAAA
>JALWVW010000313.1 GCA_027079365.1 Campylobacteraceae bacterium
CTTTGGCCGGAGGAAGATATCAGGCGCGCAAATCAGAAAAAGGAAGAGACCTTCTTTTTCTTGCTGACTATCTAACTACACCCAATACCAAAACAAACTATCTACTCATATATGGCACCAAGGATACTATCTCCAAACCTGAAGAGAGCAAGCACTTCTACGCCCTGGCAAAGAAGAAAGGACTTCATATCAAGCTTGTGGAGGTCAAAGATGCAGTACATCTAGATCTAGATATGACTGATACCTCCATAGAAGCCATCGAAAAGCTACTAGAGTAATAAGTAGAGAGAAGCAGCTTCTAAACCTTCTTCTCTCAGTACCTGTTCTGCAAGAAGATGCCTTTAATCATCACTATTTATTTTCAACAATATCATCCATAGTCTCAGCCAAACTCTCTGCTAGAATTTTATAATTTCGTTTCAACTTAAGGAGTTTTGTCTGTCCGTTATTCCCCACTTCACTGAGCTTCTCTCTGGGCATCTCCATAAGTGTCCGCAACGACCTACTGATCGCTTCTGTATCAAAATCCGCAAAAAAGGCCTCCTCCTCTGCAAAAATAGCATGGTTTTTGCTGTTGGATGTCATCAAGGTAGGTATGGCACAATCATAATAACTAATCACCTTGTCAGCAATCACCGTATCAAAGAAGGGAAGACTTGGTAAGAGCGATATCCCTATGTCACTCTTGTTAATCTCCTCTCTGAGCTCATCCACAGTGTAGACTGCCTCATGCACTGTAATCCTGTTCTTAATGGTCGGATAGAGACGGAGCAGTGTATAAATATACTCTTTTTTCTTTGTGATGATATTGAGATGCCATGTATCTTCCTTGATTGCCTCAAAAGCATCCAGAACAACATCAAAGTTACGCAAAGGGCCGATAGAGCCTGCATGCACAAAAATAGTTTTCTGGCTATCAGAAAACTGGTGATGTTTGATAGTGTCTGGATCAAGACCTACCCCTACAGGAAAGGATCTGGTGGTAATATTTGGATAAAATGCGCGATGTGCTTCTGGCGAAGAGGGCAAAAACAGATCACATTGATTTACCAAGAGATCTCTTTCCTGTATTTTACGTTTGTAGAGCAGTCTTTTATATACGGCTGCCGGCGTATACCCCTTGGTCATCTCCAGAGCATGATGTTTTTTGGGGTAGGAGATCCGATAGCCTACCTTGTATCCGAATTCATCTTTATGCTTCAGTACATTTTTTAATACATCTTTTTTGTTGCGCACGATCACAAAATCATACTGTGAAGGATCACTTCCTGTGCTGAGATAGCTGATAATACTATCTCGGTCTTTTTTGGGAATGATCAGGTGGTTTCCTTTGCGTTGAAAGCTATGCTTGTATCTTGTAATGAAAACAATATCCACCTCCCAATATTTTCTCAAATGCTTATCAAACAATGATGATATCGTACCGTTGTCGCTATACTCTTCTTGGTCAGTGATATAAAGTAACTTTCTCATTCCTGCTCTCCTTCAACTAAGTCTTGGTCGAATCGTGCCTCATCAAACTCTTTGTCCAGGTAAGCACAGATCTTTTTCACATCACGTTGGGCATTCCCCAGACATGATGTGGCTCCTGGGGAAGGGGTCATATTAAAGATAATCCCTTCACCGGTATCAATAGAAGCTTCACCCAGCATAAGCTTCTGGGTTGTTTTATTCAGAATTTGCCCCCTTACACCGCCAAACCCCTTGGCATACTCGATATCTTCCATCTGCAAAGAAGGTACAATCTTTCTGGCATCTCTCAAAAAAGCACGCTTTCCAAAATAGGGGACTTCAAATATAAAGTTCCGCAGGATATAGTTGCGGATGTCACTGTCCTTCAGAAGATCATAAAATATTTTAACTATATTGCTATCTAGACGCAATGTCTTGAAGAAGTCTAGGTAGGTACCACTTCTAAAGCGTTCGAGTTTCGGCAGCACAAGTGCTGTAGGGCCAAAACGCGTCTGCTCATCCAAAGTGATGTCTGGGTCGCCATGGAGTGCAGCAAAGGGTAATTTTGGATTTTGCACCATATACACCTTTCCCACAAGGATACGCTTATGCGCTTTATAAAAACTTCCTGCCATGGGAAGCTGTCCATAATCCAACCCATATCCCATCTGATGCGCCAAAAACAAACTGTGGGCACCTGCATTGGCTACGACCATTTGCGCCTGAAATTTTCTGCCATCTTTTGTCTCTACATAAAAGAGTTCATCTCTCTTTTCTATCTTGGTTACCTGCGCATCAAAAAAGATATCTGTTTGCATCGCTTCGTTCTGCTTCGCATTCTCGATAAAGGTATCGCTGAGTGCCTTGAAGTTGGCTGTTGTATACTGATCTTTAGCACCAACACCTACGATCTCTTCATTTCGGCCACGCCCCTTTTCGTCAAAGATAAGTGCGGGCTCTATTTTCTCCAGATCTTCTTTGTTATAGAGCTCCAGGTAGGGATAGAGTACTCTGAATTCTTCATAACGCTTCGTCATGAAGCGACACTCGTCATATCCAATACCTATGGCCATCTTTTGGTGCTTGAACATAATTTTGTCTTCATAGCCATACTGCAAGCAATACTTTTCTATCATCTTTGCGGTACGCTGTACATGCCTTGCTTTATCCAGCGTATAGTTTGTCTCAATATCACCACAGTGAATAGTTTGAGAATTTGCCGTAGCATTGGAATTCAGCGTTGCAACCTCGGAGTATTTCTCCAGAAGTGCAATACTTGTTAAATTTGTGTAATAACTCAACTCATAAAAAAGGGCAGCACCAGAGATGCCTCCCCCGATGATCAGAACCTCATATGTTTCTGTCTCCATAATAGCACTCGCCTTTATAAAAGTTAGTTTTGCTACATAATGCTATAGATTGGCTACAGAAGCATAAGAAAATTTTACTTTGTCCTCCATAAACCAAAAGTACACGCCCCCCCATTAATACTTTGTACTTTTTTGTGTCTCCAATAAGGCACTATTTAGCAACTATAAGTATAGCTTGGTTTTGCTCTTCTTCACTTTAATCCCCAGCAAATACTCCCTTTTAGCAAAAAGTGGAAAGAGTGCCTTCTCTTACAGTACGATAGCTCTCTTCACCTACAAGCTGCCTCACAATCTCCAGCCCAAAGCAGATAGCAGTACCTGGTCCTTGCGAGGTGATTACTTTGCCGTCAACAACCACCTTTTCGCCTGCAACTCTGTCCTCAGGGCGGATTTTTTCCTCAACAGAAGGATAGCAAGTATATCGCTTACTTAACACACCTGCCACATGCAGTGCATAAGGTGCGGCACACATGGCTGCCACCCACTTGCCGTCACTGGCAAACTTTTTGATCACCGTTTGCGCCAGAGGATTCTCTGCTAGGCGATTGGTGCCATCCCATCCTCCGGGGAGGACTACCATATCATAATCATCAGGAAATGCCACCTTCAGTGCGATGTTAGCCTGTATCGTAATGCCATTGGCACCTGTGACAAACTCCCCTTCAAGATAGGCACTGTGCACCTCCACGCCCCCTCTTCGGAGAATATCAATAATAGAAACTGCCTCTATCTCCTCAAAACCTTCTGCCAATAATACCAATGCTGTTGCCATGCCACCCTCCTAAAATTAATTTTCATATGCTACATGGCATTATACAGGCTTTGAAAATATCTTTCAAGTCTTCGGTATTTTTGAATTTCGTGGATCTACTCCCGATCTTCTATCTGCAGTGACAGTATTTCCCTCCGAATCCTCAAAAGGAAATTCAATATTCCTCTTTTCAAACCTACGATCCTGCTTGGTTCGAAGCTTATGCTGCATATTGATCACTTTTTGATTTTGGGCATCTACAAGCTTTTTCATCATTTTAAGATCTTTGGGCTCCAAGCGAAGCGCTGCATCTACCCAAATTTTTGTAATATCAATGAGCTCATCATAATCTATGGGCGCGTACCTATGCCTTGCTGCCTGTATTGCTTGCATACCATTGAAAGAGCGGCTATGTCTTTTCATGAACTTTTCAACTGCTTTTTCTCCTTCTCCCTGTTTCACAACCTGTGTAACAACCCCCATCTCATGTAACTCTGCAGCATCATACATTCTACCGCTTGAGATAATCTCTTCTGCCATTCTTATTCCAACTGATCGTACAAGAAAACTGTATGCGCCCATACCAGGAAATAGGTTAAATCTTATTTCAGGCAAACCCATTTCACACTGCTCTTCTGCAATGACAATATTATGCGCAATTGCAGCTTCAAATCCGCCTCCTAGAGCATCTCCTTCCAATAAAACAATAGTTGTTAAAGGTAAATTCATATTAACCGCATTCATGTACGATATATCTATGCATACTTTTGCATAGATATACAAATGTTCTCTGTCTTTTTTGTTTATCAGCTCCAAAAAAAGATTTAAATCCCCTCCATAATTGTAAATTTCCGGTACTTGAGAGGCACTCACAAAATATTTAATAGGTGTCTTTGGTTCCATTTCATATTTATGATAATATTCTACAACATCTAATTGTAATTGTCTATATTCCTGAATCAACTCCAAACTATAGCATGGTCTAATGTGTGGATTTGTATAACTCCAAATTGCCTGCGTCTCTGGGTCGTAACGCACTGATATTTCTCTCCTATCTCTCATCAACTTATGAAATTCTTTATCCATTTATGCCCTTACTCCTACTATTTTTTTAAGTACTTCATCTCTATATCATTTGCGCTAATCGGCTTTGAAAAATAATATCCCTGAATCTTATCACAACCGATGCTGTCTAAGAAATCTCTTTGCTCTTGGGTTTCAACACCTTCGGCTACGACCTCCAAGTGCATACTTTTTGACATAGAGACGATAGCACTGACCAGTGCCATATCTCCTTTATGTCTAGGAATATCCTTAATAAAAGATCTGTCTATTTTCAATTTATTCACTGGTAATTTTTTTAAATAGGAAAGAGAAGAAAACCCTGTACCAAAGTCATCTATAGACAGTCTTATCCCCAGTCTTCGAATCTGCTTTAAAAACTTTATGGCCTCTTTTGGCTTCTGCATCGTATAGCCTTCTGTAATTTCAAGCTCTAGCCATGATGTGCAAAAACTTGTACTTTCTAAAATTTCAGAGAGCAGCGGCATTAAGGTATGATGATGCAACTGTTTGACAGAAAGGTTCACTGCCAAAAAGTCCGGATGAAGTTCCTGGCTATACCAAAGAGCAAATTGCTTTGCAGCACTCCTCAAAACATATTCTCCCAGTTGTACAATCAGAGCACTTGACTCTGCCACCTCCATAAAATGAACAGGCGCCAACAAACCTCTTTGAGGATGCTGCCAACGAACCAGTGCCTCAAGCCCTATAAGCTTATTTTTTGAACTAGACATCACAGGCTGATAGTACACTACAAATTCATTATTTTCCAGTCCCTGGCGAATGGAAGTCTCAAGAGTCAATCTTTCCAGCGACTTCTCTGTCATCTCTTTCTTGTAAAAGTGAAAAAGACCAAACCCTTCTTTTTTTGCACTATACATAGCTGCATCTGCATATTTTAATAGGGCACTCGCATCTGTACCATCATCTGGATATATACCTATACCTATACTTACACTTACATATAATTGATGGTTATCAATATAGATAGGTTCCAAAATCACATCAATAAGATTTTTTGCAATATCTCCAACAACAGACACATCACGAAAATCTTCAAGAAGTAAAGTAAATTCATCTCCTCCAATCCTTGCCAAACTGTCAGATTTCCTAATCTTATTTTTTAGTCTTGAGGCAACCGCTTTTAATACCTTGTCTCCTAAATAATGCCCCAAAGAGTCATTAATCTCTTTAAAATTATCGAGATCCAAAAACAGTACTGCCACTTTGGTATGATGTCTTTTGGCTTTATGAATAGAGTGTCTTAATCGATCATAAAAGAGAGCCCGATTAGGAAGCCCCGTAAGCGTATCATAAAAGGCCAGTTCCCTATAGGAATTTTTCTGCTTTTCTAGCTCTAGTGCACTTTTTTTTAATTTATTGTTACTCTCCTCGTACATTAAAATACGTTTCTTGATTTCATCTTTTACTCTTAACTCTAGACTTATATTCATATCCGATAATCGTTTTTTTGAAACTTCTTCTCTATTTTCATACAGATTTAGGATTGCTGCTCCCAACAAAATAATAACATTTGCAAGCACAAGCGTATAACTATTGAAATTCATATTGAAATAATAATTAGCAAAAACTATAGAAAAAACACTTAAAAAGGTTACGAAAAATCCAAGTCTCCTCCCGCCTAGAAAAAAAGAAGCAATAATTGCAACAAAAAACCATAATAAGCGTACATGTTCCAACGGATACATATTCAGAGCAATAAGAATTAACAATATACTAATGGTGGGGATAAGAGGTATGACTATTCTATAATTAGTTTTTGATTTTCTTAAAAAGAAAATTGCACCTATTTGAAGCAACAAATATGTGCTCGTTGCCAATGCAAAAAGATATTTTTGATAAAAAACCAAAAAAATTGTTAGCACAAATACAAAAAGAATTGTAATTCCAAGCATACCATTGACTAGTGCATATTTAGATTTTAGTTCATATTCAGACTCACTAAAGTCATAGCAACTTGTGAAAAAATTTTCCAATAACTCTTTCATGTGAAATACTTTCTAAAGAAAAAAGCAGAAGAGCATAATTTTATATATGTCACCATATTACTACCCTCTCCTCTCATAATTTTATACAGTACCACTTCTGCTACTTCGAGTTTAACATACTTTTACCAAAGACTGATATAAATTTCGATTTAATAGAAAAAACGGGTTGCTAAAAACCTAAGTAAAATCCAGTAGTATGGCACTTAAAAATGGGTTATTTACAATGCGCTGTAAAAAAATGCCCAAAATGCCTTTCGAAACACACAAAAAAGAACGGTCATCACAGAGGAATCCAGAAGTATATTTGTCTTGACTGCAAAGACAGTTTTTCTTCGCAAAGGCGTTCTGATAAACTTCAAAACATCATCTTTAATCACTATTTCTATCAGAGGCAAACAGCTCCGGAGTTGGCTCTGAAATATCATCGTAGTGAACGATGGATTAGAGGGCAGATTCATAAGTACAAAGTGATTATTAACAGCGCATTCCAAGAGAAGTTGTGCTTGTGATGGATGCCACTTTCTTTGGTAAACGCATAGACAAATTTGGTCTGATTGTTGCTAAAGATACCAAGACACTTGAACCCATCTCTTATCACTTTATTCATACAGAAAGTATAGTTGAGTATAGTAGGCTTAAATCCTCTATCCTCTCCCAAGGATTTACCATACAATCAATTACTATAGATGGCAAACGCGGCTTATTCAGCTTGTTTGCCAATACTCCTGTACAAATGTGCCACTTTCATCAGCAGACTATTGTTACGAGATATCTAACCAGAGAACCCAAGTTGCAAGCCTCGATAGACTTGAAGCGAATCACGGGATACCTTGGGTCTGTATCGGAACAAAGATTTGCTTGCTTGTTTGATTGTTGGCACAAACGACATAAAGAATTTCTACTTCAGAAAACCTATAATGAGGAAACAGGAAAGTGGCACTATGGACATAGACGCATACGGTCTACTTTTAGAAGTCTAAAAAGCAATTTTTTTCCATTAACTCTAAAAAAGAGGAAACATGAGAAAGTGGACAGGAAGAGCACAGCAGGATGCATCTTCCATTATTGTATGCAAGAGATAAGGCGGGAGTAAAAACTATTTTGCTTTTTCTAAGTACTTTCCTTCTACGGTATCTACCTTGATCATCTCACCCTCAAGCACATGAAAAGGTACCTGTACCACTGCGCCACTCTCAAGTGTTGCCGGTTTTTTGCCGCCCTGTGAATCACCTTTGAAATTGGGTGGAGTCTCGACGATCTTGAGTACAACTGTCTGTGGAATCTCTACAGAAATTGCCTGGCCATTATGAAACAGAATATCTGCCTCCATGCCATCAATCATAAAATCAAAAGTCTCTTTTCCTACTTGCTCGTGTGTCAATCCAATTTGATCGAAAGTTGTCGTATCCATAAATTGTAGCATCTCACCATCATCATAAAGATACTGCATCGTTTTTTGCTCCAGCTCAGGCACACCAAACTTATCACCGGCATGTACTGTTTTTTCGATGACTTTGCCCGTTTTTAGATTTTTCATCTTCATGCGCACAAAGGCTGCACCTTTGCCCGGCTTAACATGTTGAAACTCTGTGACCCTATAAGGGTTGCCATCAAGCTCCAGTCTTTTGCCTTTTTTAATCTCTCCCATGCCTATCGTTGCCATATCTTCTCCTTAAACTTTTCTGGATTATATCCAATCTACCTTACTATTGATATATTTTTTGAATCATGGTGTATTTCTATTTCATCATCTATATCCATTGCTTTGCTGTTATCCATCAGTATCGGGATAAAGATCAGAGAGACAAATACTGCTGCAACCGTACCCGAGATCAGAGCCACTCCAAGTCCACCAAAGATCGGGTCACTGGCCAAGAGCGCTGAGCCCAAAATGATCGCGATCGCTGTCAGCATGATTGGCTTGGCTCTGGTAGCAGAAGCAATCGCTATTGCTTTGCGTTTCTCCATACTGTGTGCCTCCATCAAGGATTTGGCAAAATCTATCAACAGCAGAGAGTTACGCGAACTGATGCCCATCAGAGCAATAAAGCCTATCAGTGAGGTAGCAGTCAGGAAGAAGGTATCTCTGGTTACAATATCTGCGACCCAGTGTCCTACGATAACCCCTATAATCGAAAGAAACGAACCCAGCAAGACCATACCACTCAACATAAAGCTCTTATAGTAGATCACCAGCAAAATAAAGATCAATACCAATGCTGCGATAAAGGCTGCACCCAAGTCACGAAAGGTATCCAGTGTCACCTTCATCTCTCCATCCCATCGAAGCAAGAACTTCTCCCCATTCTTTTTGTCAGTCAGATAAAGATCAAACATATAGGTGGTAAACCCTGCCTTTTCCACTTTGTAGGTCTTAGAAAAATGCTCAATCATCTTTTCTCTGGCATCAAGAAGAGGATAAACCTGTGACTCCATATCCGTCTCTGCAACGACATTGATCATGCGATGCAGGTCTTTATGCATGATCATAGGGTTGGAGGGTACTTTTTTGATTGTCACCACTTCACTGAGTGGTACCATCATTCCCTTTTGATTCATGAGGTTCAGCGAAGAGATTTTGCTGTAAAGTGCCTCTCTACTCTCACCTTTTAGTGTTTTTGTCTTCTCGTCCAGCCTCAAAAAGATATCAATCTGATCAGGCTCACTCGCTGAGTTTTTGTGTGCGATCGCCATCCCCTCAAATGCTAGATAGATGATCTGATTAACCTGCTTGACACTGAGTGCACTTCTGGCGATCTTCTCCTTGTCCGGTATCAGTTGATAGCGCTCGAAAAGATCATCCGCCATGATATCTATATCTACCAGCGTCTTTGTTTCCGAGAGTATCTTCGCTGTCTCCACAGCAAGCATTCTCATCTTCTCCAGATCATCACCCGTTACTTCTACTACGATCGAAGCCAGCGTAGGGGGGCCGGCAGGTTGCTCTATCATTTTGATCACAGTATTTGGTACGAGACCTTCACATTTCTGCTTGACTACCGGTCTCAATCTCTGTACCATCAGGAAGGAGGGCTCCTCCCTGGTATGTTTGTCAGTAAGATTGACCGAAAGTTCTGCCACATTCTCACTGTTCTTCATGCCTGCTCCCTTGACCAATCCAGCATAATCCAGTGGTATGCCTTCGCCCATAAAGAGTTCCATGTTCATCACCTCAGGCTCACCCTGAAGTTGTCCGATCACACACTGTGCCACTTGCATGGTCTGCAACTTAGAGCTTCCCGTAGGTGTATCAATATAGACAGAGTAGGTATTATCACTTTTGCCCGGCAGCATTCTTGCTTTAACAAGCTTCACGGGTCCCAACATCATGATTGAGCCCACAAAAGCAAGCAGCGTCAATAGAAGCACAACAAATTTTCTGAATTTACTATCTAGTATCCAGTATACAAATTTGGCAAAGCTGCTCATGATTGCACCCCCTCATTGGTCTGCTTTTTATGTTTTCCATGCTTGTGTACTGGTTTTTTTAATAGCTTGTAACTCAGGTACGGTGTGAAGATATAGGCAACAAAAAGCGATGCCACCAATGCCACAGGTACATTCAACGGGATTGGCTTCATAAAAGACCCCATCATGTCCCCAACAAATGCCATGGGTACCATGGTCATAATAATTGCTAGGGTAGCAATATTGGTCGGAGGGCCAATTTCGTCGGTTGCCTCTACGAGTAAGACCTTCATATCCTTTTCGTCCACATCATGTGCATGCAAGTGCCTGTGGATATTTTCGATCACGATGATCGCAGCATCCACCAACAGCCCCAATGAGAGCAGAAAAGCAAACAGTGTAATACGGTTGATCGTCTGTCCGGTAAGATACGCCACAAAGAGTGTCACTGCCAGAATGGCCGGCACAGTCAGCGTCACAATGATCGACTCCTTAAACCCAAGGAAAAAGACCAGCATGACAGCAATGATAAGTACAGTAATCAACAGGTGCTGCACCAGTTCGTTGACTGCGTCATTGGCCCGTTCTCCATAGTTCCGTGTAATGACATAACCCAGTCCGGCCTTCGCAAACTCTGCTTCATGCTCTTTGATCACCTCGAGCACATCTTCAGCCACAAATACAGCGTTGGTGCCTGCAAGCTTGGCAATAGTGAGCGTTATCTGCTCTTTCATGGGTGCAGGAGCCTCTCCTTTTTTTGCCTTAGTGACGAGATAGGCATTTTTGAAATTCTGACTATCCACGCCTCTCTCCACCTTGGCAACATCCCGGAGATAGATCGGAGAACCCATATATTGCGCCACAATGATATTTTCAACATCAGAGACTGACTCTATCGCATTTTTTACACCAAATACCACCAGTTTTCCCGTACTGCTTCTTCCTTTTACTGTCGGTACATCAACAGCGATAGATTGAACCGCCTGCACAATCTGTCCCAGTGAGAGATGGTAGCCTGTCAGCTTGCTTAGATCCGCCTGAATATTAAACTGAGGTTTATGCTCTCCCTTAAGTTCTGTCTTGGCAACATTCTCCACCGCATTGATTTTATGCTGTAGCCTACGAATCATTTCAAATGTTTTTTCATGTGAGATATGTGTGCCCTCTTTTGGATAAAAAGCTACGGTCACGATAGGGATGTCTATATCTATGTCAAAGGGCTTGATGATTGGCTGCATCGTACCCTTTGGCAGCCTGTCCATATTCTGCATCACTTTGTCATAGAGCTTGAGGTTGGCATCTTCTCTCCGCTCACCAATCTTATACATGACATTGACAATCCCTACATTTTCCATTGCCATGCCATACACATGCTTAATTCCCCTGACCTCACGCATCTTCCGTTCAAGTGGATTGACAATGATCTTCTCGATTTCCTGAGGTGTCGCACCCGGCATCGGGACAATTACCGCACCTCCCGAGATCGCAATCTGCGGATCTTCTTCTCTTGGCATCACTTGAAGAGAAAGAAACCCTAGTAGTAACAATGCCACCCCGAGCAGTGCTGTTAATGGATTAAGTAGAAATCCTTTTGCCAGTTTTCCAGCATAGTCTTTTGGCGTATACTTGATCATACTCCTGCCTTAATCATTGATAATGACCTTGGCATACATACCGGGAAAGACAAATTTTCCCTCCGCATCAAAGGTGATCTTTATTTTAAATTTATGTGTCATGGGATTGGAGCTAGGGATAAGCGCAGTGATCTTTCCCTCACCACTCAGTTTGATCGAGGGGATCTCATAGTGTACTTTTTTGCCCATCTGTGCATGCGCCAGATCCCCTTCGCTGATCTCCGTGACGATTTTGAGGTTACTGAGATCTGTCAGCACCAGAGAAGGCATACCTGGTATCTGTATCTCTCCCTCATTGGCACGCTTCATGACGATCACCCCATCATTGGGCGCTACGATCTTGAGGTATTTGTACTGATTGAGCACCTCTCCCATTTTGGCCTTGGCTTGCTCAACCTGCTTTTCAGAGATCTTGACCATATCTGCATAATTGGCCGCAGCCAGCTCCAACTGCTCCAAATCATACTTGGAGACCATCCCCTTGGCAAAGAGGCGCTTGTGCCTCTCGAGATTCTGCTGGATATTGGCATACTGTGCCCTGTTCATCTGCAGAGCAAGACTTGCCTGAGAGATTGCCAGTTCTACCTGGCTTTTGGCGGCATCGATCTCCTTGGAGTCGATCTCATAAAGCGGATCACCTTTTTTGACAATGTCCCCCTCTGAGACTTTCATATTTTTGATAAAGCCCATATATCTGCTGGTGATCATCTTTTGGTTGTCGGAGACCACACTACCTGTCAATTCCAACTCTATTGCCATCAGAGGCAGAAAGGATAGCAATACCATACCTAGATATTTTTTCATTACTTTACTCCCAAGTTTAATAAGCTCTGCAAGGCAAATACTTTACCATTGCGGGCATTTTTAGCTGTCAAGAGCTTGAGCAGTACCTCAAGCTCTTTGGCCTGCTTCATCAGCACATCAGAGATAGAACTGATACCCTCTTTGTATCGCTCCTGATACTTCCTATAGACCGTTCTTGCAAACTTCAATTGCGCCTGATAGCTCTTGATATCCGCATCATGCCCGCCTATCTGTGTCTGAAGCTGTTTCACCCTCAAGACAATGCCCTTTTTGGCCAGTCTCACCTGATCTGCCACTTTCATCATATTGACTCTTGCCTTTTCCAGATTGGCTTCATCTACCCCACCATTGAACATATTGTATTGCAGCTGCACCCCCACTGTATA
>JALWVW010000314.1 GCA_027079365.1 Campylobacteraceae bacterium
CCCAATCATGCTACTCGATCATCAGCATTTCTGGATATGCGCAGCTTGCCTCACCTAAGAATGTTTCCTCTTGCAAAAAAGAGTGGAGCGGGGAGTGATTCGGCCTTCTCTCTCTATATTACACTGGTATTCAAAACAGCAACAGGTCAGTATGTTATGATACAAAGAGAGATACTGGGAGGCAGAACCTATACTGCGATCAAGCGTACCTCTGTGGCATCCCATACCGCAACCCAGCCTCCACCAAAGACAAACACGCCTACCCCCTACCAGACACTTAGAGGTATTTGGTATACCAGTGATGGAGAAATACTCACGATTCAGGATACTGCATACCGGATTTCAGAAGCAGGACAGGAGATAGATCGGGGCACCTATCAGATAGAAAATCATCTGATCGTCACCACCAGTCTCTATACAGGAGTGGTGACCAAGTTTATATTTCGTTTGCAGGGAGATACACTCTTTCTGCAGGATGGATTTGGCAATCAGTACCAGTATACCCGAACCCCTTATTGATCTTATTTTATCACAGGGGGGCAGTTTTATCTGGGGCAGCGTGCCTGGGTATAGGTGATCTTGTCAAATTCGAAGGCATCTATATGGGCATTCTGCTGTTTGGTAATATGTATTTTGCCCAGATTTTCCCCTTTGACATGTATGCTGATCCACTCTCCCTTGAGCGTGTAGCTTCCTTCTGCTGCGACGATACTGTTGGCAAGTGATCCGAAACTAAAATGACCGGCACCATCAAAAGAGATCCACTCGTTACTCTCATTTTTGCTGCTGCAGTATCTGCCTTTTAATTTTCCCAAGGGGGTGACGACTGGTTCTGTAGAGGATGGCATACGCTCAAAGACGCCGGTATTTCCATTCAGTTCTAAGTATAGTTTATTATTTTTGATCGTATAGGGAAAGATGATCAGCCCCTTATTTCCATTGACCTTGATGACTTTTTCGTCGATGGTGCAGGTAAAAACATTGCCACCATAATTAAATTGTGTCGGCGAGGGGAAGGAGAGTACGAGTGGCTTGGCAGTAGATCGGTCGATCCACTTGCTGCCGATAAGATTCTGAACGATAGAGGGGTGCTGGGCGGTATTTGTACTGGCCTGTGGCGTATTTGTTGTCTCTAGATGGGGGGATATGTTCCTTATTTTAAAATCTTTAACAGCCAGCTTTTGCCCATTATAATAGACATCTACACGGAAATCTCCGATAGGCCAATTCTCATCCATTATTATCTGTGTATATGCGACACCAGAGGGGCGCAGAGTCTGGAGAGGTGTACTGAGTATTCTTTGATTGCTAATGTCACCGGCTTTGTCTACATACCATTCGAATGTGAATTTGCCTGGTACTTTGAGATCCTTATATTCAACGACAGCGAAGAGTTTTCGCTGGGTGACATCAAAGGTGTCCGAAATTCCCTTGGTATCGATATATCCATCCTTGTCATGATCGGCGTAGGTAGCTACGGAAAGATTTGTGATGTGTGCATCCTGTGTCATTTGACTTTTGGGCATGCCGATTGAAAAGTGTTTCTCGGCAATCTTTCGACCGTTGCTGTAAATCTCTATCCTATAGTGCCCTTTGGGCCAGACTTTGGCAGGCAATGTAAGGGCCACATGTATAACACCGGAGCTCTTGTCGGGGGAGTAGGTTGATTTTGCGATCTCATAATTGGGCACATTGATCGCATCCTCTGCAATCCACTTGATGAGAACCTTGTCGCTCAGAGAGGCGTGGCTGTATCGAGCGATGCCGTAAATAACTTTCTGATGGGTTGAAAAGTTATCTGTGAATCCTTCTGTACCATAAGTATCTCCTGTGGGGATTGCCTCTTTTGCCATATCGATCTGTTTTATCTGCATCGAAAAAGCCCACAAACTCCATAAAAGTGTAAGTAGCACTATCTTTTTCATCCTCTCTCCTTTGTTTGGGGTATGTTATGTCATAGTATACCCTTTAAGTGTTGCAAAGGTGTTGCAGTCAGAGATGGAGATGTCCTCTTGATATACATCAAGCTTATTAAAAGTATTGTGGAATATAATACAAAAAATCAAAAAGGAGTAAATATGTCTGAAATAAAAAAAGATCCTATCGAAGTTACAGGGGCTACTGTACCATTCTTTACCTATCAGGAGGGGGAGACACAGGTCTATGAGTTTGATACTTCCAAGTGTGGGCCTCCAGATCCGATGGTCAATGCGATGAGCGGACTGAACCTGATCGATGCCCCGGGCAAAAGATTGGATATGATCAATCACAAGAAGCCTATGGGACTGCTGGATAAGATCGGTCAAAACTTCAATATTACCGATGAAGAGTTAGAGGGCGGTTTGGTGAAAATTAGCTTTACCTACAAAGAGGGTGCCAGTAAAGAGGCGAACCTCAAAGATGCAAGCTGTGATGGTTGATGTAAATGTTTAATATCTCCAAGGACTTTGCGCCCCCCTTCAAGATGATCGAGCCCTTCTTTATGACGGGTGCGATTTTTTACTTTTTGGGTACGCTGTTTCTGCTCTTTTTACATCCAGGCAATGGACATCTGGATTTTGCCATCATCGGCTGGGCACACTGGTTTATGCTGGGCTTTGTGATGATGGTGATCTTCGGAGCGATGGCACAACTGGTGCCTGTAGTGGTCGAAGTGGGGCACTTTTCGGTGGATATGTATTATGTTATCTTTCCTGCACTACTGGTGGGTACGCTACTGATGGTCGTAGGCTTCTGGTGGCTGCCTGTAGTACTGCCCTATGGAGGACTTCTTGTGCTGGTGTCGATGGTGACTTTCCTTGCAGAGACACTGCTGACGCTCAAAAGAGCAGAACGGGTGACCCTAACGGTCAAGAGTGTGCTGGCATCCAATATCTTCCTCACGATTGCGATCGTAATAGGTTTCTTGATGTCTTTGGCGATCGGTGGAGATACGGCACTGGATATCAACCGCTGGATCGGTACCCATGTGGTACTGGTACTGGGCGGGTATGTGACGCTGACGATCATCGGACTTTCGATGATCCTGCTTCCGATGTTTGGGCTCTCTCATGGCTTTGACTGGAGTCCGGTAGAGCGATCGTTCTGGCTGATGACAGGGGGTGTATCTCTGCACCTTTTTGCTACGATGATAGACTGGAGTCTGTTGGCATATCTGGCGATGGTTGTGATGTATGTGGCGGTAGGATTTTATATCTATCAGATCAAGATCATTTATGATACCAGGGCCAGAAAAGCCCATGATATCTATGCAAAGTCTATGTATGTAGGCTACGCATCTTTGACCTTGAGTGCGCTGCTTGGTATTCTGACACTGCTTGTGGGGAGTGAGCAGATACTCTTGGCAGCAGTATGGTTTCTGATCATGGGGTTTGTCGCCTTTTTGGTCAATGGTCATCTCTACAAGATCGTACCTTTCTTGGTCTGGTTTGAGAGATACAGTCCCCTGGTTGGCAAAGAAAAAGTACCGATGCTGCATGAGATGTTTCCTGCCCGTAAAGCGGACTACCAGTTTTGGTTCTCTACGGTGGGTATGGTGATTGCAGGGTTGGGATTATTATTTGGTAGTGAGACACTGTTCAAGGGTGGTGTGTCACTGTTGGTGGTGGGAGCAGGATTTATGCTAAGCAGCGTCAGATTCATGCTCTCTTTTGGCAAAGAGTTAGCCAGTAGAGAAACAGGAGCATAGCATGTGTACGATAGAGAAAGAACAGGTATTTTTGGCCACCAGCACCGTCATCGATCCCGAAGTGGGATTCAACCTTTTTGAGATGGGGTTGATCTATGATGCTGTGATCGATGAGGCGTGCAATGTCAAAGTGATCATGACCCTCTCCACCCGTGCCTGCCCCCTGCACCAGATGATCACCCAGTGGGTCAAGGAAGCGGTAGAGAAGATCAG